>NZ_JAUBUJ010000047.1:1740-19149 GCF_036705405.1 Microcoleus sp. B13-B6 | reverse complement strand
TGCCTGTGCCACAAGTGGACATGGGGAAGATGCCTGTGCCACAAGCAGTCACAGGCAAGATGCCTGTGCCACAAGCTCAATGATGCTGATTTCGGGATATTCTGGTATCGGCAAATCAGCTTTGGTGCAAGAATTATACAAACCGATTACTCAACATCGCGGTTATTTTATCTCCGGCAAATTTGACCAATATCAGCGCAATATTCCTTACAGCGCCATTGTCAATGCTTTTCAGGATTTAGCCAAACAACTGTTAGCAGAAAGCGAAGCCAATCTCACAGAATGGCGGGAAAAGTTATTAGACGCATTGGGAATTAACGGTCAAGTTATTATTGACGTAATTCCCGAAATTGAATTAATTATCGGCAAGCAACCCCCGCCGCCAGAATTGGGTGCGGCTGAAGCGGAAAATCGCTTTAATTTTGTGTTTCAAAACTTCATTAAAGTCTTTACCAAACCCGAACATCCTCTGACAATATTTATCGATGATTTGCAGTGGGCTGACGGCGCATCTCTGAAACTGATGCAACTGCTGATGAATGCTTCGCCAGCGGGACTGTTTTTAATTGGGGCTTATCGGGATAACGAAGTTTCTGCGGCTCATCCGTTAATGCTAACAATTGAAGAGATTGTCAAAAATGGGGCAAAAGTCGATCGCATTTTCCTGTCACCTTTGGAGTTATCCTCTGTTACTCAACTGATTTCTGATGCCCTGAATTGCCCGGAAGCAAGAGTCAAATCCCTTGCCGAGTTAGTGTTTTTCAAGACGGGCGGGAATCCTTTCTTTATGAATGAATTTCTCAAATCGCTTTATACAGAAGGACTGTTACAATTTGACTTTACCCCCAGGGCTGTTTCGGGGCAACCACGGGGGGATTGCCCCTACGAAAAACCAGGGTTTTGTAGGGGCGGTGCCCCCGTGCCCGCCCAGCCCATAGACGATGGGGTAGGGGTTTCAGATATCGCGGCAACGACGGGGGGATTGCCGCTACAAGAGAATGAAGCAGCCCAGCCTTACCAAGAGGGGAGACAGGGGAGTTGGCAGTGGGATTTAGAGGAAATTAAAGCGAGGAATTTCACTGATAATGTTGTCGAGTTGATGGCTAGCAAAATTCAACAACTGCCCGATAATACGCAGGAAACGTTAAAGATAGCAGCCTGCATTGGCAATCAATTCGATTTGAAAACCCTCGCCTCACTTTGCGAAAAATCTGTGGGACAAACGGCGGAGGATTTGTACGCAGCAGTTGCTGAGAATTTAGTCGTGTTGCTGGGGAATATGGGAGATGTGGAATTAGAAATTGCCGGAAAATTACCCAGTAGCCAATCCATCGAATACAAGTTTGTTCATGACAGAATTCAGCAAGCCGCTTGTTCCCTGATTGATGAACAGGATAAGCCGATCGTCCACAAACAAATAGGACAACTACTGCTGCAAAATACTCCCATCGACAAGCGAGACGAAAAAATATTTGATATTGTTAATCAATTAAATTTCGGCTTAGAGTTAATTGTTTATCATGAAGAAAAATATGAACTGGCAGAATTAAACCTAATAGCAGGTCAAAAGGCTAAAGCATCAACGGCTTATCAGCCAGCTTTTAACTATCTGCAAACAGGGATAAATTTGCTGACAGGAAACACTTGGCTGCTGCAATACCACCTCAGCTTGCAACTACATCAAGAAGCCGCACAGGTAGCCTACCGTTTGGGGAATTTTGAGCAAATGGAAGCTTTAGCTAACCTTGTCCTAGAAAATGCTAAAACTGTTCTAGAGCAAGTCCCAATATATGAGTTGAAGATTGAAAATTGCATAAAAAAAAGCAAGTTTAAAGAAGGGTTTAACCTTGGATTAAAAGTGCTACATTTGCTAGGAGTTCTTTGGCCAAAATCTCCAAATAACATATATATAAAAGCGGAACCTTACAACTTAATTAACCTGCCCAAAATGACCGATCCAGAATCTCTAGCAGCTATGTCGATTCTGGGAGGAATGATAGGGATCGGCTATATAGGTATTCCAGAATTATTAGTGCCACTTGTGTTAACACAGATTGATTTATCTATTAAATTTGGCAATGCTCCTAAGTCTAGTTTTGCTTACGCAAGTTACGGAGTCATATTGTGTACAACTATACAAGATATTGAAAGTGGCTATAAATATGGAAGATTAGGTTTAAGGTTAGTAGAAAAATTAAATGCCGATTACCTGAAGGCTGGAGTTTTAGATATATTTGGCAATCATATATTGCATTGGAAAAAGCATCTTAAGGGAAGCTTATCAATTTTAAAAGAGGCTTATTTCTGCGCTGTTGAAACAGGGAATATAGATTTTATTGGTTATTCTACTTTTGATTATTGTTTTAATGCCTACTCAGTAGGATGTGAACTTAAAGACTTAGGAAAAGAGTTAATTTATTTTTATGAAATACCGACCAATAAAAAAAACAATACTTGCTTGACTTGGTTAGCCATGTATTTACAAATTATTTTTAACTTATTAGGTAAGGCTGACAATCCAACTCAGCTAATAGGAGAGTTTTATAACGAAGAGAAATTTCTACCACTTCAGCCACTTCAGCTAGAATTGAGCGATAGACAAGGACTTTTATTGCTTTATCTAAATAAGTTGATATTGTGCTATTTGTTTGGAAAGTCCCATGAAGCTGCTAAAAATGCAGTAGTTGCAGAACCATATTTAGATGGTGTGATGGGAATGGCAGCTATACCTATCTTCCATTTTTATGATGCTCTAGCGCATTTAAGTGTATTTGCTGATTATTCAAATTTTGAAAAAGAAAATGCTCTCAAGCGGGTTAATGCTAATCAAGAAAAAATGCAGGTATGGGCGCATCACGCTCCCATGAATTACTTACATAAATTTTATCTAGTTGAAGCTGAAAAAGCGCGAGTTTTGGGGCAAGTTGTGGAAGCGATCGACTATTACGATCGCGCCATCTCCCTTGCCAAAGAAAACGAGTACATCCACGAAGCCGCCCTCGCTTACGAACTCGCAGGCAAGTTCTATTTATATAGGGGGAAAGAATTAACAGCCAAAGCTTATATGCAGGAAGCTCGTTACTGCTATCAACTCTGGGGTGCCGTGGCTAAAGTTAAAGATTTAGAAACGCGATATCCGCAATTATTTACGCTCGATCTACCTACAAAGAAAAACATTTCAACCACTACATCAACTACGGGTAGCCGTTCTAGTTCTTCCTTGGATATCGCTACAGTCATGAAAGCTTCCGAGGCAATTGCTGGGGAAATTGTACAGGATAAATTACTCTCCAGATTGATGAAAATTTTGATTGAAAATGTCGGCGCTCACAAAGGATATTTAATTTTAGAAACCCAGGGAAAATTGCTGATTGAAGCTGAAGGTGCAATTAATGATGAACGGATAACAGTGTTGCAATCTGAGCCGATTGAAAATTGCCAGGAAGTTTCCGAAGCTATTATCAATTATGTCGCTCGAACCCAAGAAAATTTAGTGTTAAATGATGCCACTCGTGAAGGTAACTTTACGAATGACCCTTACATCAAAGCACGTCAGCCCAAGTCTATTTTGTGTGCGGCTTTGATGAATCAAGGTCAACTGGCTGCTATTGTTTATCTCGAAAATAACCTTACCGCACAAGCTTTTACTCCCGATCGCCTGGAAATTTTGCAATTGTTATCGGGACAAGCGGCGATCGCACTTACCAATGCTAAACTCTACACAGAAGTAAAAGAACGCGAAAACCGGCTTACTCAATTTATCAATGCGATGCCGATAGGAGTAACAGTAATTGACAGCGCCGGACAAATTTCCTACGCAAATCCCACAGCTTCCCAACTCAGCGGCATCAATTATATACCCGAATTAAATGCCGCTCAATTTGCCGAAATCGGTCAAGCTTATTTAGCAGGAACTAACGAGTTATATCCCACCGCACAAATGCCAATTATGCGTTCTTTGGGGGGTGAAACGGTCAAAGTAGACGATATGGAACTGCACCGACACGATCGGATTGTTTCCTTGGAAGTCTCCAGCACACCAATTGTCGATGACACGGGTAAAATTAATTATGCGATCGCCACATTTCAAGATATCACCGATCGCAAACAAGCAGAAAAAGTTTTAGCCGACTACAACCGCACTTTAGAACAGCAAGTGAGCGATCGCACCCTCGAACTTCAGCGAGAAATTATCGAACGACAACGAGCCGAAGACGCCGCACAAGAAGCCAACCGAGCAAAAAGTACATTCCTCGCAAATATGAGCCACGAATTGCGGACTCCCCTCAATGCAATTCTGGGATTTTCCCAATTAATGAATCGCGGTTCTAACCTATTGCAGGAACAGCAAGAACACCTGAGTATTATCACCCGCAGCGGAGAACATTTGCTCGAACTGATTAACCAAGTATTAGATTTGTCCAAAATAGAAGCGGGACGCACGACTCTCAACGAGACCAATTTTGACCTCCACCGCCTGCTGGACGACATCGAAAATATGTTCAAACTTCCGGCACAAAATAAGGGATTGCAGTTATTAGTAGAGCGGATGCCCGACGTGCCACAATATGTGCGAACTGATGAAATAAAATTGCGCCAAATCTTGATTAACCTGCTTTCTAACGCGATTAAATTCACCTCCGAAGGCGGCATTTATGTAAAGATTAAAAATCCCGATTTTGCTCATAAAATCTACTTTGAGGTTGAAGACACGGGAGCGGGAATTGATGTTAGTGAATTAGACAAGCTTTTTGAAGCTTTTGTGCAAACCCAAACCGGGGAAGAATCGCAACAAGGAACAGGATTAGGTTTAACGATCGCACGTTCTTTTGTGCAGTTAATGGGAGGTGAAATGAGAGTCAGTTCTCGTGCGGGATGCGGTACTATTTTCAAATTTGACATTAAAGTTAATGCAGTTGAAAGTGCCGATCGCCAACGGGAACAGCCAACCAGACGAGTTATTGCGATCGCACCCAATCAACCCCGCTATCGAATTCTCGTTGCAGACGACGCTTTTGACAACCGCCAACTGCTAGTCAAACTGCTTTCTGCGATCGGTTTTGAAGTTTACGAAGCCCAAAATGGGAGGGAAGCAATAGAAAAGTGGGAGCAATATTCGCCGCACTTAATCTTTATGGATATGCGGATGCCGGTGATGGATGGGTATGAAGCCACCAAACAAATTAAAGAGGGCAACCACAGGGGGATTGCCCCTACGGAAAACGAGGATTTTGTAGGGGTAGTGCCCCCGTGCCTACCCCAGACAGCAATTGTTGCCATAACAGCAAGTAGTTTTGAGGAAGAGAAAGCCGTTATCCTTTCTACCGGCTGCGATGATTTTGTTCGCAAACCATTTAGAGAAGCAAACATATTTGATGTTCTGCACAAACATATCGGGGTACAATTCGTTTTTGAAGAACTAAATGCTGCCCCCAGTTTCACAGACAAGGAAGTAAATGTATTGACAAAAAGCGCTTTTTCTGAATTGCCTCCTGAGTTAGTAGCCAATCTTCAGCAAGCTATTAGCAATCTAGATTTGGAACAGATGCAAACAGTCATCAGTCAAATTCGCGAAATCAATCAGCCCTTAGCTAGGGCGAGCGCCGCTTGCATTAAAAATTTTCAGTACGAACAGTTGCTAAATTTAATACACACATTAAGGGATGAAACATGAACAAAAACCTCAGTTTTACCCGCGAAGAAAGTATTTTAGTTATTGATGATTGTCCTGAGAATTTAAAACTTTTAAGCGGGATACTATCTGTCGCTGGGTATAAAGTTCACCTAGCTCCCAGTGGGAAATTAGCTCTAAACTTTATCAATGCCAACTTACCCGACTTAATTTTACTCGATATTATGATGCCTCACATGGATGGCTATGAAGTCTGCGCTCAGCTCAAAGCTACTCCGAAAACTCAAGATATTCCAATAATTTTTATCAGCGCTTTGCAAGAAGTTTTCGATAAGGTAAAAGCCTTCTCTGGGGGCGGAATAGACTACATTACAAAACCTTTTCAACAACAAGAAATTTTAGTGCGCGTGGAAAATCAATTGCGTCTGAGAAGGCTGTCTAAACAACTCATAGACCAAAATATTTTAGAAGAGCGCAACCGCATGGCGCGGGAAATTCACGACACTTTAGCGCAAACTTTTACAGGCATAATCATACATTTGGGAGCCGCGGAACGGGTAATAGCAGCGAATCCCGAACAAGCACAAGCACACATGAAAACAGTCTGCGAATTGGCTCGCTCTGGACTTGCTGAAGCACGGCGATCCGTAGAATCTTTACGCCCGCAACTGTTAGAAGATGGCGACTTGTATAGCGCTCTCAACCAAATCGCTAAACAAATGTCATCAGATACTGATACGCACACTATTTTTGAATTGGTTGGCACGGCATATTCCCTACCATTAGAGGTAGAAAATAACCTGTTGCGGATCGGGCAGGAAGCATTAACAAATATTTTCAAATATGCACAAGCTACAGCGATCAAAATTGAGTTGGTTTACGAAACATCCAAGTTTATTTTGCGGGTGAAAGACAACGGAGAGGGATTTGATACAGAAAGTATCTGTTTTAGGAATGGCTTTGGTTTATTGGGCATGAGAGAACGCGCCGATCGCATTAACGCGCAGCTAACTGTAAACAGTCGCCCCGGAAACGGAACAGAAGTTATAGTTTCAGTTAATCGCTAGTAAAGTAAGGTGCACATTTCGCACCATATAGCAATCCTAAATAAGTAGTAAATTTTTTACCCCACCCCCACCCTCCCCTTACCAAAGGGAGAGAGTAAGAAATTCACAAATGATTTAGGATGACTATATAGCACTCCTAAATCATTTGCATAATTATTGTAGGGGCAATCCCACGCCCGGTTGCCCGATAGATAGGGGGTAGGAACTCTTAGCACTACCCCTACAAATTTATCTGAATCATTTAGGATGACTATAGATAGTAAGTTGGTAGTGAGAACTTCAGTTTTTTTTGATAAGATTAACAGGGTAAACATGATTAACCAATCAAATATTATTCGTGTTTTAATTGCCGACGATCATTATATTGTGCGGCAAGGTTTAGTGGCGCTGCTGGATAATGAATCAGATTTAATTGTTGTCGCACAAGCTAGCAACGGACAGGAAGCATTAACAATGTTCCGCGAATATCAGCCCGATGTCACCCTTATGGATATGCGGATGCCCCAAATGGATGGAGTCGCCGCCATTGCTGCGATTTGTGCGGAGTTTCCCAGGGCGCGGATTGTGGTGCTGACGACTTATGACGGCGATGAAAACATTTATCGCGGATTGCAAGCTGGTGCTAAGGGCTATCTGCTTAAGGATGCGGAACCAGAGGAGCTTTTAGCAGCAATTCGGGCTGTTTTTGAGGGTAAAAAGTATATTCCGCTGGCAGTGGGTGTTAAGTTAGCCGATCGCCTGAGTGGGCCTGAATTGAGCGATCGCGAATTAGAAGTCATCCGCCTCATAGTCGCTGGTAAAAGCAACAGCAAGATTAGTGAAGTTCTGCACATCAGCGAAAGCACCGTCAAGTTTCACATCAACAATATTTTGAGCAAGATGGGAGTTAGCGATCGCACGCAGGCCGCGATTTCCGCCTTAAAACGGGGGATTGTCAGCCTGTAATTTAATTATAAGTATTTCTACTGATAAATATGACTATTATGACGGCAAATAATGATAAATAAGACCTTAAGTTTTACGCCAAAACTTTTTAGTAAGGCTAAGCTGGAGATCCTAGGACAAATTAGCCCGGCTCAAAAAAAATGCTTTATTCATTTTTGTCCAAATCTCAACTCAAAGTCCGCTTTTTAAAACAGTTTGCAGCCGCTGTTTCGGCGTCTTTAGCTCTTAGTGCAACAACCAGTTTGAAACCCTCGCCGGTATTAGCAGCTAGCAATATCCCCCCCGCAAATCAAACCTCGACTCAGCTAGTCACAAAACCTGATTCTAGCTTGCAGCTAGGGCAGTTACGCAGCACTGTTCCCGTGCAGACAATGCAGCTCGATCCGGGCGGATTTATCCCGATCGCGATCGGCGGTATGATAATTATTCTGGTGCTGCCGCTATTTTTTGGCGGATTGGTAGTAATTGGCGATCGGGAAGTTGGCATTGTCAGTAAAAAGTTTAGCTTTGGCGGCAAGTCTTTACCGCCAGGAGATTTAATTGCCTTAAACGGAGAAGCTGGATATCAAGCTGATACTTTGCCCCCCGGTTGGCACTGGGGTTATTGGCCTTTGCAGTACAACGTTCGCAAAGAGTCTCTGACTGTAGTTCCCCAAGGTGAAATTGCTCTCATTATCGCAGCAGGTGGTCAATCAATTCCCCCGCAGCGCATCCTTGGCAAAATCACAGAATGTGACAATTTTCAAGATGCTCGTCAATTTCTCAAAAGCGGCGGCGAAAAAGGTAGACAACTCGGCATTTTGACGGGCGGTAGCTATCGAATTAATACAGCATTATTTACAGTAATTACAGCGGCCAATGCTGCCAAGCACGGGATGACAGCCGAACAATTAAAGCTGTACAGAATTGCCCCAGATAAAGTAGGAATTGTCACAACTTTTGACGGCGTTCCAATTCAAGATGGCGAAATTGCTGGCCCGATTATCCCGAATCACGACAACTTCCAGAACGCGCAAAAATTTATCACCGCCGGCGGGCGGCGCGGTTTGCAGGAACAGGTTTTGCTTTCCGGTTCCTGGAACTTAAATCCTTGGTTTGTCGGGGTTGACCAAGTGGCGATGACCGAAATCCCGATCGGCTATGTCGGCGCGGTTATTTCCTATGTCGGCAAAACCTCGGAAGATGTGAGCGGCGCTGCTTTCACTCACGGAAATTTAGTAAATGTGGGCAATAAAGGCGTGTGGGTGACTCCCCTTTATCCGGGCAAACATCCGCTGAATACGCGCATTTTGAAAGTAGAGTTAGTGCCAACTACTAATATAGTATTGAATTGGTCTGGTAAAACAGAAAGGCACAGTTACGATTCTAAACTTTCGTCTTTAACCGTGCGTTCTCAAGACGGTTTTGCCTTTGATTTAGAAGTAGCTCAGATTATTCACGTTGGAGCTTTGGATGCTCCCAAAGTCATTTCTCGCGTCGGTTCGATGCAGAATTTAGTAGACCACGTTTTGCAGCCGACAATTGGCAATTATTTCCGCAATTCTGCTCAAGCTTATTCTGTATTAGATTTTCTCTCCGCAAGAAGCGGCAGGCAAGCGGAAGCCGCCGAGTATATCAAAGCTGCTTTGCGTACCTACGACGTGCAAGCAATTGATACTTTAATCGGGGATATTTTGCCGCCTGCAGAGTTGATGCAAACTCAAACAGATCGCAAAATTGCTGAGGAACAGTGCAAAACTTATGAGGTGCAGCAAGTAGCACAAACTCAGCGGCAACAATTGGTGCGGGAAACGGCGCTGGCTGAGATTCAACAAGAGATGGTCAAATCCGAACAAGGCGTGAAGATTTCTGAGTTGAAAGCGAATTCTCAGGTGAAACAAGCTCAAGGCGAAGCTGAGTCGATTCGGGTGAAGGGAAATGCTCAAGCTGAAGCTTATCGCGCGGGTGTTGTGGCTTTGGGAGGTTCGGGTTATACGGCTTTGCAGTTAATGCAAATTATAGGCGATCGCAACGTGCGAGTTGTGCCGGATGTTGCGGTAACAGGCAACGGTAGCGGTGGCGGTTTGGTGGATGGTTTGCTGGGAATGATGTTGTGGAATCAAACTGGCAAAAATGGAGAAAATGGAGCAGAATTACCTGTAGTTAACCTACAGAAATCGGAACCTGCGGCCAAGTTATCAGTAGCCCAGGTGAATTCTGTTAAGCCGTCGGAATCTCGCGCTAATTCCCCTGTTGCGAATTCTGAGGCTGATATTGCTCCGCTGTTTGATGAATTGCCATTTGACGATCGATCTTTTAGTTAGACTGTGTAGTTTGTAGTCACAAACCAGAATACTCACAACCCCGACTTCTTGGAGAAGTCGGGATTCTAATTATCTCGATCGATAATATCTTTACTCTTCACTCCAAGCACTGATAAACTCTATTTGATTTTGCATTTCTGCCGCTGATTTGGCAGAAATTAGACTCAAAAGCCTACGCATTTGTTCTCCCACTGAATAATTTTGCTGTCCTAAAATAATTCCTGCATGAGAATCTCCTCTTTCTAGCCAATTGGTATGGATTCTATAAAAATCCCTAATGTTGAAACTATAAATTACCCTTTGATTAGTAAAAGCCCAAATTAATTGCTCTTCATCGCTGCGAGATAACATCCCTGTTTCGGCAACTGTAATAACATCTACACCACGACTTTGTAAAGCTTGCAATAGTTTTTTACTTCGTGAATCTTCATCTAAGTAAAGACGAATTTGGCTCATGCTTTTTCCTGCATTTTTAGCCGATTTAATGCTGCCAAACGTTCATATTCTGCTTGTTCAGCCGCTAAATCTGCTTCTATTTCTGCTCGATTTGCGTGATAATAAGTCAGTGCAGCATAAACCTGCGCTAAGGTGAGATGATCCAGATCCGCTGCTATTTCCTCAGCACTATTACCTTGTTTGTATAAGACTACGATTCGCTGCACCGATGTGGCAGTACCTGCAATAATAGGGATGCCATTGCGAAGGTGTGGCTCGCAGATAATTAAAGTGCCAATATCAGTTAAAGTTGGCATAGGTGAATCTGGGGTTAAAAATTAGAATTCAAGTATAGCATAAATTTATTATCCTTGAATTTTGCAGATTTAATTCATGAAATATTTCGTCCTACTACCATGCTTCTACATACTCACAGAGAGTAGTTGGTTCGGGAATGGGTAAACCCTCCTCTCGCAACCCTTCTAAGTGAAATTCGATCGCTTCTTTAATTTGCTGCTGTACTTCTGCAAGGGTAGCGCCTGTGGCTGCACATCCGGGTAAATCGGGCGCATAAGCTGAATAGTTATTGGGTGTTTTTTCGATCACGATCGCATAACGCATCATTTAGTCTCGAATTTAGAGTAGATTAGGAGTGACGCACTGACCAAAGAAACCGGGTTTTTACCGAATCTGCTGGCTACAACCGAATATTTCGTAAAAAACCCGGTTTCTGAGCCCCGAACAGTTTGTGTTGGCCAATTGCTATCACCCGAATTTCGCGAGTCTGTTGTTTGAAGAGTAAACCCCCGCGTAGCAGGTAATGAAATGATCAAAAGCCGATAACTTCGTAGAAAAAGGTTCTCAAAAAAAAAATTGACAAGGGGCTGAAATCGCTATAGACTAAAGCTTACAGCTCTCGATGCGAGAGAAGAAACCCCAACCCTGCAAAACCCCAACTATCCAACTTTTCCTCTCTTCTTCGACCTACCCACCAATACCAAGGGAGGTGACCTTTAGGTGCTTGTTTATTATAGGTTAGCTCACTTGTGTTCAACCAACTCTTTCGCCAACCCGTCTTTTCTTTTCGCCAACCCACACGCTCTCCCAGCTTGCATTCAGTCTCATAACGAACTTCACCGCCTACTTCCAACCATATCTTTTTCTGAACGCTAAAGCCAAAGCGACCCTGACTGTATTTTACCCACAATTGGTCGATCGCCCGCAAATCATCGCCAGGAAAATTGTTGATCGATTCAACTGTGAACCAACCTTCCTTCTCCCGTCTAGCAGCTTTCAGCATCACCTTGAATGTTTCCCTATCCGCCTCTTTCCACTTCCCCGCAGCCAATAAATCCCGCAGACGAGTATAGTCAACTCCCCGCGCTGATTTAAGTACCGAATCCAGAAGACGAGTATAATCAACATCCAGAAGACGAGTATAATCAACATCCAGAAGACGAGTATAATCAACACCCTGCGCCGATTTAAGCTGTACCGAAACACCGGCAACTGTTGGCGGAATCGGTTCCCGCAGATAACCCAACCAATCTTTCATCGACTGCGGCCGCTTTTGCGGATCGGATGCCATCCCTTTTTCTATTGCTAAATTCACCCAATCCTTCACCCCAAAATTTTTGGCAGATGGCAATGCTTCATTTCTAAAATGCCGATTGAGGGAAGCTGTTGGCACTTGTCCCGTTACCGCATAATATAAAGATGCAGCCCAAGCATAAATATCAACCGTTGGTTTACCACTACCTTCGATAGGCTGTTCCCAAGGAGCAAAAGCAGGGTTATGAGGATGTCTGCTACTAATAATAGTTGGCATTAATTCACTCGCAAGACCAAAATCAATTAATACTGCTTGCCCCTTGGGACGCAACATAATATTACCCGGATGGGCATCTCGATGGACAATTCCGGCTTCGTGAACATCACTTAATGCTTCTCCAATTTGGCGGATAATTGCCACTGCTTCTGTATCCGGGAGTCGTCCCTGTTGCCGTACTGTATCAAATAAACTTTGCCCGGAAATTAAATTCATTACCAAACAGTGAAGGCCTTTTTCCTCAAACAAATCGCTAATGCGGACAATTCCAGGATGCGCGTTTTGGCAAAATTTGGCTAAGATTTGCCCTTCGCGGATAAATCTGCGAACAAAGTTGGCGTATTCCGGGTCATTTTGCAAACTCAGATTTGGCGTTTTGAGGACAACTTGATAGTTAAGTTGCAAGTGTGTGGCCTTGTAAGTCATGCCAAATCCCCCCATTCCCAGGATGGTGTCAATGCGGTAGGGGCGAGTTCTCAGAATTTGTCCGGGCGTCCACAGCATGGCAGGTTGTTTAAATTCTCTTTAGTTGCTAATTATGATAAACTGTGTCGCCTTTAAAAAGCAATGAAAAGGAAGCATTCTCAGGATTTACGCACTCCGATTAAAGAAATCGGGTTTTTATAGAATCTCTCGGTGACAATGCGTGTTATCGTAAAAACCCGGTTTCTGGACTAAAGTCCTTACTACAAACAAAAATAGGTTTTTCAATTCAAGTAGTTGTTTGAACTGGATGCAGCGGAAAGAAAACAGCCGGCGAGACGCAGAAAAACTCTGCAAGTTTTTGTATGTGTTGGGTTGTAAGTTGGCGCTTTTCACGGAGGATGTCAGAGACAATAGACTCGGTTTTAAAAATAGGAACTAGGTCTTTTTGTCTGAGTTCAAATTCTTCTATTAAAGCCTTTAACAGTTCTACTCCGTAAATGTCAGGTATGGGTTCTAAAGTTTGCTCGTACTCATAAACAAGGGTTCCCAGTACGTTGAGGTAGTCGCGTTCGTCGGGAGTCAGTTCGCCTTTATCCAACAAAGAGTCGATCGCTTCTTGAGTTGCCATTAACTGCTCCTCAGCAGTTATGGGTCGCGGCGGAAATGTTTTGAGTAGTTCGATATAAGCGCTAGAGTTTTTCATGTTACTATGCAATATTAAGAAAGTAATATTTTATCATTATAGTTGAATAATTTGATTGTTTAACCTCAAATCAACGCCGATTTACGCGGATAGAATTTAGTTATATATCCCTCATAACTCTTGATGCAATTGATAGCGGTTGAAATCTTTGTACCGATCGCAGTACAATCGATCGATATTGCATCTGAGGAATCTCCCCATGTCAGAACAGTTTTCCACTGAGATTAGCGATCGCATCTGCACTCACATGAACGAAGACCACGCTAACGCTGTCGTGCTATATGCTCAAGCATTTGGCGGCAAACCAGAGGCGACAGAAGCTCAAATGCTCGCTATTGATGCCAACGGCATGGATTTAACCGCTAAAGTCAACGACGAAACAGTGCCCGTCAGAGTAAATTTCGATCGCACTTTAAAAGATGCCGAAGATGCTCACCACACTCTCATTGAAATGGTGAAACAAGCTCGAAAAGTTGCTAAGTAGTCAATTGCGTACTAGGCTGTTATAATTTTAATGTTTGCAGTACGGAATTTAGTCCGGTTAAATAGTTGTTAAGGACGGGAGCATCTCACCTTTGCAGCCCTCCGCTAGAAATTGGAGTTTTGAGGCAGGAGGCAGGAGGCAGGAGGCAGGAGGCAGGAGGCAGAAGGAAAGAGGAAGAAGGAAAGAGGAAGGAGGAAGGAGCCAGAAGAAGGAAGGAGCCAGAAGAAGTATTTTTACAAATATGAGATGCTCCCGTTAAGGACTAACTTCCTTACTACAAACCTTTAGTTGGGTTAAATCATTTTAAGGACTAAAATCCTGACTGCGAACAAAATATTTAATAAAGTTGAATTTCCCTCTAAAATATCCACTAAAATGACCGACAATTACCCAAATCCCAAAGAATTAGATGTCGTCAAGGGCGGTAAAAATACCCATTTCGAGGCACTGGTAAAACGACTAGATTTGATGATTCGCGCCCGCTATTCGCTGCTGTACATTGTCGGCGCGGAGGAGGAACCGGTCGAAGCCGTAATTGCCCAAGTAGCGCTGCAAGTAAGTCCCGCGCGCCGGGTATTGCGGTGGGATATTGTGCGAGGCTGGGAGGATAACGGTTCTGGGAAAGGTTCGGTAATGGCGGCGCTCGATCGCGTCAGCAAAACTGCTGTAGAAGAATATACCATATTTGTACTGCGGGATTTGCACCCCATTTTGAAATATCCATACACCGAAAAAAATGCGGCGGTAGTGCGGGAATTGCGGAATTTAACGCGGGAATTGAAGCGTAGCAAAAAAACTATAGTTCTTACTTCTCACACGCTGGAATTGCCGGAGGAATTGAAAGAAGAAGTCACAGTAATTGATTTTCCTTTGCCCAACGTCCAAGAAATCGACAGTTTAATTTCCCACGTTGTGGAAAAGCCGCAACAGTTGCAAGTTAGCGGTTTAGCAAGGGAACAGTTGGTTAAAGCTTGTCAGGGTTTGAGTCGCGCTAGAATCGGGCGGGTTTTGGCTAAAGCTTTGGCCGCCAAACAGCAAATTAACGAGTCAGATATTGACGGAGTTTTGGAGGAAAAACAGCAAGCAATTCGCCAAACGGGCATTTTGGAGTTTTTTAACTCCAGAGAATCCCTAAAAAGTGTGGGGGGCTTGGAGAATTTGAAACAGTGGGTAAAGATGCGGCAAGATGCTTTTACTGACGAAGCGCGTCGCTACGGTATACCGAATCCGAAAGGAGTTTTGTTAGTAGGAATTCAAGGAACGGGCAAATCTTTATCTGCGAAAACAATAGCCTCAGAATGGCGTTTGCCACTGTTGCGATTGGATACTGGGAGATTGTTTGGCGGCGTGGTCGGGGAAAGCGAAAGTCGCGTCAGGCAAATGATACAATTAGCAGAGGCGATCGCACCTTGTGTTTTGTGGATCGATGAAATAGATAAAGCCTTCGGCAACATTATCAGCGGCAGCGACGGCGATTCGGGAACTTCGCGCCGGGTATTCGGCAGTTTGATTACTTGGATGCAGGAAAAAACCAGTCCGGTGTTTATTGTCGCAACGGCAAATAACGTCAGGATTTTGCCGGCAGAGTTGCTCAGAAAAGGCAGATTTGATGAAATTTTCTTTTTAAATTTGCCCTCAGAATCGGAAAGGCAAGATATTTTTAAAGTGCATTTGCAGCGACTTCGGCCGACTAGATTGCGGGAGTTTGATTTGGGAGTTTTGGCGAAACGCGCTGAGAATTTTAGCGGTGCAGAAATCGAGCAAGTTGTAATAGATGGGTTATATCGGGCTTTTGGCACTTTTGTCAACGGACAGCGCCGGGATTTGATGACCGAGGATATTTTGAGGTCGATCGAGGATACAGTACCTTTAGCTGCGATCGCGCGATCGCAAATTGAAGATTTGAAGCGCTGGGCGGCGGAAGCGGGCGCGAGAACAGCTTCTAACGATACTCACTTAATTGATGAATTGAAACGCTACAGCCAGGGGCGAAGGGACGCGATCGACAATTGACCCAATTTGTAGGGTGCGTCAGTTCATGTCGAATTAATTCTAGGAAAAATTCCCTCTGACGCAGATTCCTAATCGTATGCTGCGTCATTTCATGGCTGATGAATCCTCCCAAATATCTCCCGTTATGACGCACCATACTACTACAAACCTAACCTAAAAACATCAGCAAGAATAGCATTTTTATCAACCATTCTCCCCGCATCCGGCGAATCGTAAACCACTAACAGCGAATTCTGCCCGTCCAAATATGGAAACAGGCTCAACCCCTCAGCATTGTCCGTATTAACCTTAAAAGGCAAGTCAAACAATACCTCCAAATCTCCCCCATCTTGCCCAGTAATACTGTCGCCCGATCGCCCTAAAATTCCCTTCAACCGAAAAACCCTCGTCGCCCCCGATAAAGTCATCGTCGGCCCGGCTAAAACAATCAAATCTTTTCCGTCCCAGCACAATTCTCGCACGCCCAAACCGTTCAAATCAACAAAATGTTTGTTGTACAATTTCCCTCCTTTCCCAATTTCCTTAAGCCTTAAAACTCCCGGTTCTGCCTCTTCAACTTTTATTTCTAAAATTATCGCCCAACCCCGCAGCACCGGCCCCCGCAAACCGAGCAAAATGCGATCGCCCCGCACCGCCAACCCCTCAATATCGAATCCATTTTCTTTACTCGGAATCGGCACAGATAAATACAAGCCGAGGTGGGTGTCATCTTTGAGCGCGTCTGTCAGCAAATTGCCTGTTTCTGTCCGCTGCAGGCATCCCACTGTCAGTTGAATTTCGGGATTGTCAGAATCGGGAATTGACTTGCACAAAATCCCGTCTTTTATAGGAATGCGCGCCAGTAAATAGCGGTTGACCTCTGTCACGATTTGTGCTAATCTTTCAATGTCTTTTTCGGGGTTTTTGCCTTTAGCTTTTTTGCGTTTGGTGCTGTGAGAACCGACCACCCAAAGATAATCTTTGCTGAAATCAATTCCTTCGATATCGATTTCGCATTTTCCAGGTAGATCGATAAAATCTGCGATCGCAAATCTTTGATGTTCTCCAAAAATATGAGGCGCGACAAGCGACAAACGCTCGATCGAAGTCGTTTCATCGGAACCCAGCCACAAATGGCCATCGGGAGTTAAAGCAACAGCGGATAAGTCTGTAATAATATCAGCGACTTCGCTGTTTAATTGCAGCATCAGCCGGCCGAGCAAAAAGGATTCTGGCATAATTATTAGGATCTAAACTATTCTTAGGGTAAGTCATTATAGTTAAACCTGCTTGAAACTCATAGGTTGCACCATTCTCAATCAGGCTTTTATGGGCAGGCTAGAAGCCCAACCCCTACTCCCCACAATAAAATTTAATTTTTGTGGAACAGGCATCTTGCCTGTTCATGACGGGCAGAATGCCCAACTCCTACTCCCCACAAGAAAAAAAATTCATCTGTTGTGGAACAGGCATCTTGCCTGTTGCTGACAATGGTGCAAAAAGAAAATCCATCTGTGGTGGAACAGGCATCTTGCCTGTTGCTGACAATGGTGCAAAAAGAAAATCCATCTGTGGTGGAACAGGCATCTTGCCT
>NZ_JAUBUJ010000047.1:0-1640 GCF_036705405.1 Microcoleus sp. B13-B6 | reverse complement strand
GTTCATGACAGAGGTGCAAGATTTGAGTTAAAACCGGCTGAAAATTAAAACAGAAAACTAAAACAGATATCCTCCTCAAGCCTCATAGCAAGAACTTCCGTTTTGAGATAAGGATTTTTAACCCCTAGCGGGCCAAACCGCAGTCGGCGGTAATTATTCAGCAAACCGAACCTCCACAGACGGATAACACCCTAATTGAAACATTAACATCGCCGTTACGTTTCGTTACGATAAGGAGACAGAGAGAAAAACCTCTCATTCGTAAAATCAGAGTTAGCCATTATGAACGGTACATTTCGCGTCGGCAACCTGTTTGGGATTCCCTTCTTTGTCAACGCATCTTGGTTTTTAGTTCTGGGTTTAGTAACCTGGCAGTACGGCGGCGCATTAGCTGCCCTGTTTCCCACATTAGGCCCCGTAGCGCCCTGGATGCTGGGATTATTCACAGCGTTACTGTTATTTGCTTCCGTCTTAGCCCACGAATTAGGACACAGTTGGGTAGCCATTAAACAGGGAATTGGCGTGAAATCGATTTCGCTATTTCTGTTTGGCGGACTGGCTAATTTAGAAAGAGAATCCAAAACCCCAGCCGAAGCATTTTGGGTAGCAATTGCAGGCCCGTTGGTTAGCTTATTTCTATCCGGTTTGTTAACAGCCATAGGCATCGGTGCTGGTCTCACAGGCCCCGCAGCCGCCATCGTCGGACTTTTAGCTTACATCAACTTAGTTTTAGCCTTATTTAACTTAATCCCCGGTTTGCCCCTCGACGGCGGCAACATCCTCAAAGCGATCGTCTGGAAAATTACTGGCAACCCTTACAAAGGTGTAATTTTTGCTAGCCGCGTCGGTCAAATAATTGGTTGGATTGCCATTGCTACAGGCATCTTTGGCAATATTTGGAATCTAGTAATCGGTTGGTTCTTACTGCAAAATGCCGGTCAATCTGCCCAATATGCCACAGTCCAAAATAAACTAGCAGGTTTGACCGCCGCAGATGCTGTTACCCCCGAAAGTCCGATCGTCTCCCAAGACTTGTCCCTCAGAGAATTTGCCAACAACTACGTTATCGGTAGCGCCCATACCTGGCGCCGGTTCCTGGCAACAGATGATGCCGGACAATTGGTAGGGGCGATCGACCTTGACGACCTCAAAACCATTCCTACTGGACGCTGGCCCGAAGTTTTAGTGAAAGAACTCCTGAAGCCGATCGAATTTTCCACCACCGTCAAACCGGAATTATCCCTCCTCGAAGTCGTCACCCTTCTGGAACAACTCAAAGTACAAGAACTCCCCGTCATTCGCGAAAACGGTGTCCTCGTCGGACTTGTAGAAAAAGCTGAAATTGCCCGCCTGCTACAAAAACGAGCCGAAGCGAACCCTGCTTGATATCCTCAGATACTTGACAAATAATAGTTAACCCCCTCGATTGCCCCTTATCAAAAGCGCGATCGGGGGGGTTAACTCTAGCTTCAAAAAAGTTAAGTCCAACACAAATAGTCCGGGACGAAACTGTCACAATATTTAAATATTTTTTGAGGTATGTTCTTGAGTCCAGGACTGACTAAGGATCGCGAATTAAATAACTTACAAATTTAATTGTTATTGTGGGATGGGCGTCCCGCCCGTCTTTTTTGGACGGG
>NZ_JAUBUJ010000046.1:60295-61371 GCF_036705405.1 Microcoleus sp. B13-B6 | reverse complement strand
GAAGTGGGAGTGATTGTGACTCCGGCAATGTCGTTATCAGTGATATTAGCTGTGACAGCAGCGACGGCAATGCTGTTGTAATTTGTATCCGTTGAAGTGGCGGTATGAGTAATAGTTCCTGTATGGTTGCCTTCAACGCTGTTATCATTAACAGCCGTGACAGTTACGGTTTGCGGTGTATTCCAATTAATTGAATTAAAGGTGAGTGTTGGAGCTGAAGTAGCGGTTTGAGCAGTGTTGCTAATGGCTAGACTAACATCGGCTGTGGGTTGTGAGGTTAAAACTACTGTGTAACTACCAGTTGTACTGCCTTCTGTAGCTGTTGTCGAAGTGGGAGTGATTGTGACTCCGGCAATGTCGTTATCAGTGATATTAGCTGTGACAGCAGCGACGGCAATGCTGTTGTAATTTGTATCCGTTGAAGTGGCGGTATGAGTAATAGTTCCTGTATGGTTGCCTTCAACGCTGTTATCATTAACAGCCGTGACAGTTACGGTTTGCGGTGTATTCCAATTAATTGAATTAAAGGTGAGTGTTGGAGCTGAAGTAGCGGTTTGAGCAGTGTTGCTAATGGCTAGACTAACATCGGCTGTGGGTTGTGAGGTTAAAACTACTGTGTAATTACCCGTTGTACCGCCTTCTGTAGCTGTTGTCGAAGTGGGAGTGATTGTGACTCCGGCAATGTCGTTATCAGTGATGGTTCGCGAGGCGGTATTGTTGGGGGCAGCGGCGAGGTTGTAAGCTGCACCGTCTGTGAGGGTGATGGTAACGGTTTCATTGGGATCGACAATGGCATCGTCGGTGGGAACGACGTTAATAGTGGCAGTGGTTTGTCCGGCTGGGATGGTGACGGTTCCCGATAAGGTGGTGTAGTCAGTGCCATTGGTTGCGGTTCCCCCTACTGTGTAAGCAACTGTAAAACCATCCGGTGCAATATCGTTGAGGGTGATGGTAAAAGTGCCTGTTGCGCCACCTTCTGCGGGAGTAATGCCAGCGGCGATGCTGACAATGGGGGCGTTTTCATAGTAGCGCGTGTTGCCGTCATTAGCCCCAACGAAGGCATCTAAATCGCCGTC
>NZ_JAUBUJ010000046.1:0-60195 GCF_036705405.1 Microcoleus sp. B13-B6 | reverse complement strand
GCCGTCAATATCGACAAAGGTGGGGGAGGCGTTTAACCCCACATTGGTGAGGTTGAAGGGGTTTGTTTGGGGGGCGGCAAAGACTGGGGCGCTAGCGGTGCCGGTATTCTGGTAGTAGCGCGTGTTGCCGTCCCGTGCCCCAACGAAGGCATCTAAATCGCCGTCGCCGTCAATATCGACAAAGGTGGGGGAGGCGTTTAACCCCACATTGGTGAGGTTGAAGGGGTTTGTTTGGGGGGCGGTAAAAGTTTTGGGTATGTTATCGGCGATTTGCAGTACGGCAGTTTTAGTCTTCGTTACGTTGTATCCTGTGCCAGCAGTGAGGGTGATTTGTACGGTTTCGCTGGGATCGCTGACGTTATCTAAGACGGGAATGACGTTAATATTGGCTGTGGTTTGCCCTGTGAGGATGGTGACGCTACCCGATAAGGCGGTGTAGTCGCTGCCCGGTGTGGCTTTACCGCTGACGGTGTAGTTGATGGTGGTGTTGGCGGTGGCGGCGGCTGAGAGGGTGACGACGAAGTTGCCGTTGACGGGGGCAATGGGTTCGGCTTCGCTGGGTCTGGTGCCGGGGGCAATGCTGACACCGGGAAGCAAATCTTGGTAGTAGCGCGTGTTGCCGTCCCGTGCCCCAACAAAGGCATCTAAATCGCCGTCGCCGTCAATATCGACAAAGGTGGGGGAGGCGTAACTCCCCACATCGGTGAGGTTGAAGGGGTTATTTTGGGGGGCGGCAAAGGCTGGGGTGCTAGCGTTGCCGGTATTCCGGTAGTAGAAAGTGTTGCCGTCACTTCTCCCAACAAAGGCATCTAAATCGCCGTCGCCGTCAATATCGACAAAGGTGGGGGAGGCGTTATTCCCCACATCGGTGAGGTTGAAGGGGCTTGTTTGGGGGGCGGCAAAGACTGGGGCGCTAGCGGTGCCGGTATTCCGGTAGTAGTAAGTGTTGCCGTCATTACTCCCAACGAAGGCATCTAAATCGCCGTCGCCGTCAATATCGACTAAGGTGGGAGAGGTGTAAGTCCCCACAGCGTTGAGGTTGAAGGGGTTTGTTTGGGGGGGGGCAAAGGCGGGCATAGTTTTTTAAGGGGTAGGGGGTCAGGGGGATTTGGGCTATTACCCTGAGTTTTGGATACTTTCAGAGCGGCTTGATTTTAGGTTGTTTGAATTTTTGGTGCGGCTATTCCCGCAGGGGGATGACATTTTTTTTATATTGTTCTATAATAGAGGGTTAAGTTTAAATGTGTCAACCCCTAGCTCGGTTTGGTTTTGAAAACCGAGCTAGGGGTAAGGGTTAAGGAGAGGCATCGCGCCCAAGTGAAGTAATACTTTAGCTGTTTGAAGCTTTAGTAAAACCGAGAGACTTCTGTAACAGTTTAACGGCGATGCGCGAAGAGCCTATTCCGGTTAAATAGGGGCGCAGATGCCGATTAAGGAAGGAGAGCATTGGCTCGTTGTCTGCCGCCACTGAAAAAGTGCAATTCTCTATCTCACTGTCGATTTGCAGTTTAATTGATGCGGCTAACAGGGATATTCCTCGACCTAATTTTTGATACTTTTTTCGCACCAATAAGCTGGAGTAGCGAATAGTATTTGGGGCGACGCGGTGGGTGATCATCCAGCCGATGACTTCTCCATTATGGCACAATCCTAAACTATTGAGCGGTTCGATTCTGGATTCGTCGCTAAAGGGATTCAATGGGTTTGGATATTCCCCTTGTTGGAGAATGGCTTGGCGCTCCTGGGCGGTTAATTCGCTCCAGGGAAAAACGGTAAATGAATCGGGTAAGGGGTATTTGTGCAGCCAAGGGGCTTCGGCAATTTTTTTGGTTGTGGTTTGGGCTAATAAAAAGGTGGTTTGAGGGGGGAGCCAGCCTTTGTTTTTTAATAGGGGTTCGAGGGCTAGTGCTGTTAATTCACTGCTTTTGTAGGAGATTTCGACTCGCTGACAACCGACTTTTTTCAGTTCTTTTTCCAAATTCCCGATCAGGGTTGTGCCGATGCTTTGATGGCGATGGTTGGGAACGACGTAGCAGGAGATGATGCTGGCAGATAAGGATGGCTGGTTCTGGGATTCGGGAAGGATTTCTGCGATCGCCATTCCTACCATTTGATGGGAAATGGTGGCAGAAATTCCTACAATTTCGCCCCGTTTAGTTTGGGTTTGCCAGCGTTTTTGCAGGCTGGGGAAGGTGAAGGCATCGTAGGCGGAAATATTGTCGGCTGTGAGGTTGTAAACAGCTTGGTATTTGACGGGATAGCGCGTTTCTTCTGGTTGACGCGGTGGGTTTAGCAAGGTTGGTTTTCCAGAAGTCAGGCTTTCAAGAACTGTTCTCACTTCGGTATTGTCGGGTTTGAGGCGCAGCACTTTTCTCAAATAACCTTCAGCTATGGCAGTTTCTCCGTGGGAGGCGTGCAACTTTCCGAGGTTAAGATAGGCGAGATAGAAATTCGGATCGAGGCGTAGTGTTTCTTCATATCCAGCTTTTGCTGCTGCGATATTCCCTTGCAATAGGTAAGCGCTGGCGAGATTGCAGCGGGTGGCTGCTTGATTGGGATTAATCTCGATGGCGCGTTGGAGTAGGGCGATCGCTTCTGGGATTTTTCCCTGTAATTGCAGGAGATTTCCTAAGTTATTGTAGGCAGGGATATAGTTGCGATCGAGGGAAATGGCTTCTCGAAAATAAGCGGCTGCTTCTTCTAATTTTAGTTGTTTTTGTAACTCTCTGCCGCGATCGAAAGCTGCGGCTGCGGTTTCTAATTTTTCTGTGCCAATCACGGCAGGCACGAGGGATTCGCTGACTTTGACAGATGTTTCAGGGGGTTGATGAATGCCGGGTCTGATTGATATAATGCTAGAACCTGGGAAAGTAACTAATCGTTCGATTTCGTCGGTTTGAAATCCTAATGCCATTGGCTGCCGCACTCCGGGCAATACAGCAATGTCAAATAATTCTTTGACGACTTCTTCAAATATCAGCGAGTGGACGATATTGCCTGTGTTTAAATCGACTACCATCAATCCGCATTGAGGTTGTTGCTGTTGGGCGGATAAGCGATCGCTTAATGTCAATCCTTGAAAATTTTCATGTCTGGGTTTGGAGAGTCCGACGATCGCATAGTTGTTATGAAATGCCAACCCTCTGACGAAACCGGGGCAGAAGGCGATCGCCTGAAATTGTCCATTGTCTACATAGCCTAATTCGCCAGTACCGGAGTTGAGTACCCACAGTTTATTCTGGTAAAATCGGGGCGAGTGGGGCATGGTTAAGCCGCTACAAATGATTTCGTTAGAACGGATATCGATAATGCAGCCGCCGCCGCCTCGATGCGATCGCCAACCTGCGGGAATATCGGTTTGGGAACAAGCAGTGACGTAAGCGGGTTCGCCATCTACCATTGCTAAACCGTTGAGGTGACAGCGATCTTCGGCGGCGAGGGAGGAGATAAACGGCGGTTGCCAGATGGGGCGAAAACTGTAGTCGCGATCGCGTGTTGCCAGACAACTAAATTGGGTGTTGACAAATACCCAGTTTTGCGATTTATCTACGATTAGGTCGTGAGTATTTATGTCACCAGTGGTGTAGCCGATGCGGGGAACGTAGAGTTTGTCGTACCCTAAATAATCGCCCACTTCCTCACGGCAAAGATTGTCAAATTGCCAGATTTGATAACAGGTACTCATCACGAGGCTTTCAGGGGTGGCAAATAGTCCCATCGGGCGATCGAATTCGCGATCGAACACTGACAACCTGCCATCGGGTTTCAATCCAATCAAGAATAACCGATTGGTTTGATAGGTGGTGAAGGCGAGGCTGATTTTCTGTGCAGCCAGCCATTGATTGAAGTGTGTTAAGGGGGTAATCTGAATCATAGAACTCATAAATTGACTTTATAGTTAAAGATTTTTGGCGTTGCTTAATCAGGGTATGAAAAAGAACCAGGCAAAAATCCAGAAGCTTTGTGGACAATGGTTTTTATGATTTGCATATTTAGCCGTTCATACCGTAAATCAGCAACGCTGATATAATTATCCCATTGCCTAGTTAGTATCCAGCTTTTATTTGACGAATTTGGCTATGACAGAAACACCAAAATTTTATATTATCAAACGTCCTGCCGGTAATTGCGAAATTTTGCCGTTGGCGCAGCCCTCGCAGAGGATCGCGCAACTCGAAGAACAAAACCCGAATATTATTGAAAAGTGGGGCCCTTACGATTCGGCAGAAGATGCCATCGCCCGTCGCGTCGGATTAATTCGTGCAGGCAAATGTCAACCAACCAAATTTTAGATTTTAGATTTTAGATTTTAGATTGAAGATAAGAAGGACTAAAATTCTGACTACAAACCAGGTTCGTAGTGAGGACTTTAGTCCTTCTTTACTGAAGTTTTTGTGACTAAAAACTACTTGGATTTAGCCGGTGCCACACTCGGTTTGGCCTGCGCCGCCGTCGGCTTAGCTGGCGCTGCATTCGGTTTCGACTCCGCCTTATTGTTCCCTGTTTTACCAGTAACTTGCTTTGTCAAAACTTCCATAGCTTTCGCGTACTGCGGATCTGCCGTCGTAGCAATTTTATCGCGATCGCGCCTCAATTCCTGTTTTTGAGCCTCGGTGAGTTCTACCTTAAAATCCGGTTCAATCCCGGCCTTGTTGATATCAGTGCCGTTGGGAGTAAAATACTTGGCAATTGTCACCGCCAAACCGGCACCATTTCCCACGCCGCGTACTGACTGAACTAAACCTTTACCAAAGGTCTTTGTTCCCACCAAAACCGCGCGTTTGTTGTCTTGCAAAGCACCGGATAGAATCTCGCTAGCACTTGCTGAACCGCCGTCTACCAGTATAACTAACGGTTTGTCTGTGATCGCTCCCTTATTTGCCGTTTGTTTATCAGCCTCACCGACTCGATCGACCGTCGAGACGATCGTACCTTCTTTGAGCCACATTCGAGCAATTTCAATACTTCCGTACAGCAACCCGCCGGGATTGGAACGCAAGTCTAAAATATAGCCCGTCACCTTTTTCTGTTCCAAATCCTTAATTGCCGATCGCATTTCCGATGCAGCATTGGCACTGAACTGATTTAAGCGAATATAGCCGACTTCTCCGATGGGAGTTTTCTGCACCGACTTCCGCACTGGATGAATTTCAATTTTAGCGCGTTTCAGTTTAAAGTCTAATTCCTTGTTTCCCCGCAAAATAGTCAGCGTCACCTCAGTATTCACCTGACCGCGAATCAAACTTACTGCTTGATTCGTATCCATGCCTTCTGTGCTCTTGCCGTCAATCTTAGTAATGATATCTTTTGCCAGAATACCAGCACTAAAAGCAGGGGTATCTTCGATCGGCGAAATCACCACCAACTTCTTAGTTTCCTCATCTTGAGTCAACTGAATCCCAACTCCTGTCAGTTCCCCAGAAGTTTCAACCTGCATATTTCTGAACTCTTGAGGGTCCATAAACCGCGTATAAGGATCATCCAGCTTCTTCAACATTTCCCGAATTGCTTTGTAAGCTTCGTCGTCGCTGGTATAAGTCCGGTTCAAATAATCATTTCGCACCGCTTTCCAGTCAACCTGGTTAAAAGTGCCATCAACATAACTTTTGTCAATAATCTGCCAAACTTCATCAACCAACTCTTTAGGGCTTCCCCGAAAAGAAGCCAGAGATTTAGAACTGCAACCAGTGTTCGCAAGAGTTACAGCAGTGAGTACCACCGCTGCTGCACTTAGAACAAGCCCTCGTTTTGTTATAACCATTTGTCTGACGCGCGGGACGAAAAGAGTTCAGAATAATTACGCTCAATCTAACACAGGCAAGGCCCGGTCGTAGTTGGCGTACATATATTATTCAACTTTGCCGAGTTCTGCGGTGTCAACTTAAGACTGAAACCCTCTATCTCCATGTTTGTATCAAAGTCTCGATCCCCCTAAATCCCCCTTAAGAAGCAGGGCTGTTTCATTCTCGGTAGGGGCAAACCCCCCGTGGTTGCCCCCATGTCCCAAACGCCTGTGAAATCGTCTGTGGGGGGGCGGGCACGGGGGCACCGCCCCTACAAAACCCTGGTTTTTCTGAGAATGAAACAGCCCTGCCTTAAAAAGGGGAGTAGGGGTTTACTTCGATCCCTCTTGTCCCCCCCTTAACAAGGACTTTGAGCGCTCTTGTCCCCCCCTTACTAAGGGGGGTTAGGGGGGATCTCCGGGTTTAAAAACACGCATTAGGGGCGATCGAGAGCAATTAAGGATCGACCCAGCGATCGTCCGATTTAATCAAGTCAATCAATTCTGCCACGCCTCGGTCTTCCGGCACCTTCTTAATTTCTTCCCGGCCCCGGTACAGCGAAATATAACCCGGTTGCTTCCCGACGTAGCCGTAATCAGCATCAGCCATTTCTCCGGGCCCATTGACAATACAGCCCATTACTGCTATGTCCAAACCGGTGAGATGCTTCGTAGCCTCTCTCACTTGGTGTAACACTTCCTCTAAATTAAACAAAGTGCGACCGCAGGAAGGACAAGCGACATACTCAACCATCGTTTTCCGCAGTCCCAAGGCTTGCAGAATGCTGTAGCAGACGGGAATCTCCTTTTCTGGGGCCTCTGTCAGCGAGACGCGGATAGTGTCGCCAATGCCGTCAGCTAACAAAGGTGCGAGGCCTGCGGTGGATTTGATGCGGCCGTATTCGCCGTCTCCTGCTTCCGTGACGCCCAAATGCAGCGGGTAATCCATGCCGAGTTCGTCCATCCGGTGCACCATCAAGCGGTAAGCAGCCACCATCACGGGCGCGCGGGAGGCTTTCAGGGAAATTACAATATTTCGGAAGTCGAGGGATTCACAAATTTTGATGAATTCCAGGGCCGATTCCACCATGCCTTCGGGCGTGTCGCCGTAGGTAAAAAGCATCCGTTCGGCGAGGGAACCGTGATTAACGCCGATTCGCAAAGCTTTGCCTTGGTCGCGCAGGGAAATTACCAGAGGTTCCAGGGTTTCGCGGATTTTTGCGCCAATTTCCGCGAATTCGCTTTCGGTGTATTCGCTTCTGTCGGCTTTCGGCTTCTCGAACACGTACAGTCCGGGATTGATTCTCACTTTGTCTACGTGTTTGGCGACTTCCAGGGCAATTTTCATGCCGTTGTGGTGGACATCGGCGACGAGGGGCACGGGTTGGTAGGTGGCGTGCAGTTTTTGCTTGATTTCGGCTAAAGCTTTGGCGTGGGCCATGCTGGGCACGGTGACGCGGACGATTTCGCAGCCAATCTCGTGCAAGCGCCGAATTCCGGCCACTGAACCGTCGATGTCGAGGGTGTCTTCGTTAATCATCGACTGAACTACGACGGGGTAGCCACCGCCGATGGTGACGCTACCGACTTTGACGGGCCGGGTTTTGCGGCGTTTGATGGTGGTGTCGAAGGTTGGTTGGGTGGTGGGGGTTTTAGTGGGGTTCGGCAGAGTTTGCATAACTGGTTGCTAGAGTTTTGTTACTAAGGTCTATAAAATTCTGTTTCCTATTTTTCAGGTTGCCATAGAAAGGGTCTGTTTGGACAAAGAGGTTTTGGGATTTAGGATTTGGGATAAAAATGCTCGCCTACCTCCCACTCACATGATGTAGGTTGGGTTCGTCGTGTTACGCAGGCATCACCGGGAACGCGAAGATAGGTTAATGAAGATTTTGGCTGCAATTTCTCGTTAGAATATAAGTTAGAATATGACAAAATTATATAAATACTTTGGAGTTTTCAGCAGTTATGCCAGATGAAACGATTAGGATTGTGACCAGCGATATTCCGGGCGAGTCGCCTCAAGTCGTTACTGCTGATGGTGGCAAAAGTCTGGGAATGGGGGGAGCACCTTTCTTGGATATGGAATCACCGTCAAAGTCTTCTAAAACGCCAAAAGTTCCCGATGCCACGGGTGAATTTAGAATTCATAATGTCAGTGTAGAGACATTAGAGCAAGAAATGGCTCATTTGCTGGCAGTTGTCGATCGACTCCTAATCCGCAGTGAAGAGAAGCGCGAGCGCAAGTCTAAGATGGAGTTAGATGAAATTGAGTTATCGGTGGAAATTAACGGTCAGGGGCAAATTAGCATCATCGGTAACGGGGCCGCAGCGGGAGGAAAAGGAGCGATAAAGCTCAAGTTTAAACGGGAACAATCAAAGTGAAATGGCGAAAAATTGGGCTGTTGTCATAGGTATTAATGAATACGAACACCTGCAACGTCCGCTGAAATATGCTAAGCGCGATGCAGAATTAATGCGGGATTTTCTCTGCAATGAGGCGGGATTTGAGAAAGTTTACCATTTCTCGGAAGACTCATCGGAAAAACAGTTGCTGCCTACTAGATCGAACGTGATGCGGTTGTTACACGTTATGTTTGAACAGCCTTTTATGAGTGCGGGAGATAACTTTTGGTTTTTCTTCAGCGGTCACGGGGTTCGTCAAAATGGGTGCGATTATTTGATGCCGACTGACGGTTTTCCCGAAGATATTGCAAATAGTAATATTTCAGTTAATTACATTATCCAACGCTTGCGACGCTGCGGTGCTGATAATATTGTTCTGATTCTGGATGCTTGCCGTGATGAGGGAAAGTCTGTTGAGGGGATTGGCCGTCAAACCGCTGAACAAGCGCGGCAAATGGGAGTCATCAGCATTGCTTCCTGTAGTCCGAATCAGATATCTTATGAAATTGAAGATTTACAACAAGGTGCTTTTACTTCTGCGTTACTAGAAGGATTGGGAACTCAAGGTCAATGTGCGACTGTTGAACGATTGAATCAATATTTAATCCATCGAGTACCCGAACTCAATCGCCAATGTGGGAAACCCAAGCAAACACCTCTCACTATTGCTGAACCTATTGAAAAATCTCACCTAATTCTTTTGCCAAAATACGCTACTTTAGCTGATGTGCTGACGCTAAAGTATGATGCTTCCCAAGCTGAAATCAACAAGAATCTAGATTTAGCAGAACAGTTGTGGATTCGGGTATTAGTTGCATCTCCTGGTGATACGGATGCGATTAAAGCAGTAAAAAGAATTGCTATTTCACAGACACAGCCAACAGCTATACCAGATCAACCGAGTTCGGAAAATCGTGCTAAAACCCAAAAATCCCCTCAACCTGCACCTCCTAATTCTACTCCTATTGAGTCGGATGTTCCCCTCAAGTCAGAACGCGGAGTAGACTACACTAAGTTGCGCGATTTACTGGCAACTCAAGAATGGCAAAAGGCCGATAAGGAAACGGTTAAAAAAATGCTGGAAGCAGCGGGGAAAACAGAGGAGACCTGCCTCAGAATGGAAGATATTGATCGATTTCCCTGTGAAGATTTACGCACCATTGACCGACTTTGGGTAAAATACAGTAATGGACGTTTCGGCTTTTCGGTGCAGAAGCGCATTTATCAAAGTCTGGGGGGAACCAGGGAATTTGATAGTAAAATATGGGAAGCTTTTGGCGATCGGGTGGGATGGCGTGTGAAAGGAGAATGGGGAAAAGATCTAAAATTCAACACAATAGCACCTGAAGCACACCTCCCGTTGTTGGGGGGTTGGGTTTGGTTGTGGGTGGGGGAGGTGTGGGGGCGGAGATGGTTAGGGTTGTTGGGGGGTGTGGTAAATGGTGGGGGAAGTGGTAAGGCAAGGGGGGGGTGGTGGGCATCTCTTCTCTCGCGTCGAGACTTGTAAAGTGTAACATCTAAGCGTTTCAGGATTTCGTGAAGATTTATAACAAAGGCTTGAAGCACGAAACCGCGCCACTTCTACGTTTCCGATACCTGGCACATTCGATTTACCAAATTACTAAAGAGTAGAAACTAGCTATTTTTTGATCGGCTGTAATAATAGCAGCTTGACTTCTTTTGGCAACTGCTACAACCACTCTATCTGCTGGATCTCGGTGTTCCCATTCTAATTTGACACTTTCTAGCCAAATGTCCTCATCAATTGGAACGATCCGAATAACATTAGACTTTTTTAAAGTAGCAATATAGTCATCAATACTTACTCCTAAATCTAACTTATGATTTTTGATCTTGATAGCTATTTCCCAGATGGCCGTTGATGGAACTAAACCATTTTTTTCTTGTTCCATCTGCTGACAAGCATCTTTTGCCGATTGAGAAAGTTTCTCTGGATCTAAACTCCACCAGATGAGAGCGCAGGTATCCAGGACAACTGTCATACTTCCTGCCATTCTTCAGTTGTTGGCGTAGTTAAATCTTCAAAATATTTTACTTTACCCCGCATATCCTTAAATAATTCTTCAGTTGAAAGAGACTTTTCATACTGAGAAATTATCACAAGTGGTTTAGTCCCATCCATCACTAAAATTTCTTCGCCTTCAAGCTCGACAAGTCGCAAAAATTCTAGTAATTGAGCTGTTAATTGACTTTTGTCTATGGTTTTCATAGGACAAGGATTGGTGTTGTGTTCAAACTACATTATATCTCAATACGGTTCACTGAGCAAAGGATGTCATTGCACTACGGGAAAGTAATCGCAGGGACTATGAGGCTTTTGAGTTAAAGGAGGTGCGGGGCGAGCAATGCTTTTTTTCCTGATTAACTTTTACCCAATCGTACCTCATCTTTATGAGAAAAGCTATACTTAATCTATGGTGAAAGCTTTAGAGGCGATTTATCTGCCAGATGCGAATCGATGGATTAATTGGATACAAAGGAGAAATTAACAATGCTATCTGTAGAAAAATGCCCAATTTGCGGCGGTGAAATAGTTGTCAAAGAAGTCGATAAACTTTTACGGGGCGGCAAGCATACTGCTATATTAAAAGTATCCGCTGAAGTTTGCCTAAGCTGTGGAGAACGGTTGTACTCTGTGGAAACAGTTAGGAAATTTGCCAAAATTAGACAGCAATTGCAGCGAGAAGAGACTCAAGAATTTCAAGCGATGGGGCAATCTTTTCGCGTTGGATAAGTTATACAATAAAAAAAATGAAAAACTTAACTCAATTAACCCAGCTTGAATTAGTGATGCTGGAATTAGTAGCTAAAGGTCAAGGAAAGTGGAGTTGGTACGAACTCGCGAATGCACTTTCCCGTCGAGATGTACCGCGAGAACCTGACATGATGGTTGTCTTAAAAAAACTGGCTGCTGATGGCTTGGTTCAGCGATATATAGAAACAGGTTCGCCTCGCGATAGATGGGAATTGACAACTGAGGGGACGATTTTGTTGACAGAGTTAACTGCTTCTGAACTGACTACTTTATGCAAATATGTTGAAGTTTAACTTAGAAACACAATTTGTAGTTTGCATTAACAATCAAGACTATCAAGCATCCTTGGAAGTGCGAAAAATCTACCAAATAATACCGGATAATCGCGCTGCGGAACATCAATTTATCCGAGTTATTGACGAATCCGGCGAAGATTATTTGTATCCAGTCGCATATTTCGTACCCATCGCATTGCCGAAAGCCGTAGAAGCAGTATTTGCATAGACAAAGGTTGTGTAGGGGCGGGTTCACCAACATCTATGTTTATAAACAGCAATCTCAATAAACCCGCCCCGCCCAATATTGTGTTACAATAAATAAACCTGAGTGTTAACATCGCAAATGTATGACAGCTAAAATACACATCAGCAAATTAGGTAATTCCTTGGCTTTGCCAATACCAGACTACATAGTAAAGTTTCTCAACCTTAAAGCCGAAGATTCAGTAATTTGCAGCATAGAAAATGGGAAACTGGTCATAGAGCCTGTAAATAATAAAATATCAAAGTATACCCTAGATGAATTATTGGCAGGCGAAATAGAATCTAGCGAAGAAGTCTCTTGGGGAAAACCAGAAGGAGAGGAAGTTTGGTAAACTATATCCCCGAACGAGGTCATTTTATTCGCCTCAATTTTGATCCTCAATCAGGACACGAACAAATGGGGACTAGGCCTGCACTGGTGGTGAGTCAAACTAAATTTAACCGAAAAATTGGGTTTGTGTTCGTCTGTCCCATTAGCAACACACAACGCAAAAATCCGTTTTATGTTCCCATTCCAGAAGGTGAAGCGATAACAGGTGTAATTATGACGGATCAACTCCGTTATGCAAGATTATCGCGCAAGGCAGGCAAGTTTTCTTAGTGAATGTCGATCGGATATAATTGAGGAAGTTTTGAGGCTAATTCAACCTATTTTGTTTGAGAATATGACGGTTGATGAATAGTTAATCAAATTATAAACTAGATTTGTAGTTGGCATTAAGCATCAAGAGTATCCAGAAATCTCTCTCGCGGATGATGCGATCGCCCCTCCTCCCCAGCAAAACTAAAAAATGTACTGGCAAATCCCTTCACAGACCCAGGCTCAGCAGTTAAATAATCTGAGGTTTTCCATTGGACGATCGCACAAACTCACCCGCCACCGCTGTTAACAACCGCCGACCTCTAATTATCGCAGGAATTCTCCTCGGTATCGGTCAAGCAGGCTTTTTTGACGGCATTGTGCTGCACCAACTCCTCCAGTGGCACCATATGTTTAGCAGCGTTAAAACCGATGCTACCGTTGCCGGTCTAGAATTAAATACCCTCGGAGATGGATTGTTTCACGCTGCGGATTGGTTGGTAACACTAGCGGGAATCTTCTGTTTGTGGAGTGCTGTGAAGCGCAAAGATGTTCCTTTGTCAACTCAAACTTTTTTCGGTTCAATATTAATTGGTGCTGGATTGTTTGACTTTGTTGAAGGCATTGTTGACCATCAAATTTTGGGAATCCACCACGTCAAACCCGGTATCAACGAGTTAGCTTGGGATTTAGGATTTCTCATTCTCGGTCTTATTTTAGCGCTGTTAGGTTGGATGCTGGTACAGAGGGAAGTTCCCGCAGATACTAAAGTTTAAATGAATGGAAGATTGGGAATTATACCAAATCCGGGTTTAAAATCCCCGATGAGACTCGACCGTTTCAACCGTTGAGTCTCTTTTTAACTCATCAGTTCATCCCGCCGACTCCAACCACGCAATCAAATCCTCTTGACTCCTAAAATCCAACAAAGCTTCTCCCAAATCATCTAACTGTTCCCCAGATAATCCCTGGATGCGAGTTTGAACTTCCAGTGTCACCTCACCCACCCGCCGCACTATCTGACGCATAATTAATCCTATTTCCCCTTCAATTTTACCCCTTTCGATTCCTTGTTCGATTCCCTGTTCGATTCCTTGTTGTATTCCCTGTTCAATTCCTTGTTGTATACCAATTTCTATCCCTTTCATCACAGACCCGATTTGGTCTTGGATAAACATTTCTCGTTTGTCTACATCATTCAATTCGTCTAGTGTCAAATTTGCTCGGTTGGCAATTCCCAGCGCGGTATTAATCTCTTCAATAGACCCCAATGTATCTGGTACTGCTTCCAAAGAGGGCGCGTTTTTCATAAAGTAGAGCCATTTTTCCGGCAGAGTTTCGAGTTGGTTCAATTCTTTTTTGAATTTCGGTAACTCGACAAACACTAACTTTAACTCGCAGTTGGGATAGACGAATTTTTCTTCGGTTTCTGTGAATTCAAAGTTAGAGATTAGTTTTTCGGTGTTTTCAAATAAGATAAAGTCGGTAATGGTTAAAGCAATGACCGGATTTAATTTTAAATAACCTTCTCCAGCTTTTAGTTGAGTAGAATAGGTTTTGGCTGCATTGTAGACTACCCGTTTTTCAAAGGCGGCGACGTTGAGTACCTGCATTTCCACAATCACGGTTTTGTTGCCGGTAATCTTGGCTTTGACATCCAGGTAAGTGTCTTTCAATCCTGTAACGCTGCCGGCTGAATAAGGGTCAATGATTTCTATTTCTTGGATTGTTGGTTCTCCGTTATACAGCATTGCATTTAGGAAGCTGATTAAAATTTCTGGATGTTCGGAAGAAGCGAATATTTTTTTGAATGCAAAGTCTGTTTTGGGGCTGATGAAACGCATATATTTTAGAGGATTTTTTTTACCGCAGAGGGCGCAGAGGACGCAGAGGAAGAGAAAAGAGAGGAAGATGGATATTGGCCAATATTGGAAGGGTTGGGTTTTGTTGTCTCAACCCAACCTGTTATCTGAATGCTTTTATCAGCCTGTGGCTTCAGTAGTAGTTGCAGGTGACATAACTAGCTTTCCAGTTATATCCATCGTCGCAAGCTTCAGCACTTCATTAAAAGCTAAACCCCGAATTTTGAGTTCCCACCGAATGCCTTTTGCTTTCATTCGCTTGGCTTTCCGCATATCGACATCAGCAGCTTTTTGATGCAATAGCAAATACTTCATTGCTGCTGTAGCTTCTACTTTTGTGGGAAATGCAATATAGGTGATAAATCCGCCGTCCCAGTGATTGGCGTTGCGGACGCTGCTGATAGTCGCAACTCTCGGACTAAAGCGGTTCCAGTAAAAGTCGCTGTAGCCGATCGACTGTGTATTGACTTGGAGTTTGTTTGCCATTTGACTTAACTCCTATAACCTTGTGCGCGGGGTTAACAGCAGGGCTTTGATTCTGCTATTTATATTATAGCATTGGGAAGTGGGAATTGGGAGCGAATGCTGGCTCTTGTTTTACTTCTCTGACTGCTTCTGTGAAGTCGGGAAAGTAAAATCTCCCCAATATCTTTAGTTCTTTTTTGTCTCGAATACAACGGCCTCAAAAAGCTCTACAAGCTTTAAGTCTGAATAAACCGATAAATACAAATACTTTTCCAGTTTCGACCGATTTCTAGGTAAAAATAAACCTAAGCCTGATAAGTTTTTATACTTAGACCTAATTCTTGAGTCCAGTAATTCCCCATGCTGTTGCACTCTCTGAAGGAGAAAATCATTTAAAAATAACAATAAATCCTTACAAGCTGACGGACTTGCGCCTGATAATTGGGTAAGTTTTTGTAAAAAAATTGCGAAATCAACAAAGGTTTCTCCAGAGCTATGATAAACTACTACAGTATTGTTATTGGAAAAATTGACTTCAGGCCCTAAAATTGAGGAGATAAAAAGTTTTACAGGCACAATATCTGCTTGCAAAATAGAATCAATCACAACATTAACTTTTTCAGGCAAGTAGCGGAAATAATGATTGTTAGTTAATGTCAAACTATGGTACATATTAGGCGGTTCATAATCCATAATCTTTTTAGCTAGCTGGGAACCATCAATGTCTGGATAATCGCTCAAATAACTTAACGATTGCTCATAATAGTAATTGGGCGCTCCCAGTTGGAGTTGAGATGAAAGCGTATACTTAGCAGTATTTTGGAAGGTATGGTGTACTTCAATATTTCCTTTGTTACAATTTTGAAAAAATAATAATTCTAGATTTCCCTTTACAGATTGGTTAAAATTAAATATAACTTGATTGATTTTTTGAAGATTCATCCATCTAATTTCTGAAATATAAGGGGAGGTAGGATGTTCGTCGGGGCTGATTTCCATAAGCGTTCCACTATGACCTAAAAACACAATAGCCCAGCGTTTGGCTTGAAATTGAGATTGTGCCCAAGTCAGATACTCACTCAAGACTTCTGGGCTACTACTATCTGCTGTTTCTAAGTATTGCGTATCAACTTTACCTGGGCTAATGATGCTTCTAGAAACTTGTGCTGCTCCACTAAAGTCTGATTGTACTACGACCAAAACCTTGTCATTTTTTACACCTTTACTTAGCATTTGAATAATTGGTTGTCCGAATATTGAGAGATTATTGTCATAGGGCATCCAGTATAGTAATATCCAGTCATAATGATTTTTGACCGTACTTCCAAGCATATATTGGTCTCCCGAGTAATATATTGTCTCTATTAAAGAACTAATACTTACTGTTATCAATTTGATGGCTTTTCTTCTTTTCACGTTCTCTGCTCGTGGTTGAGGATCGTCAGCTTTTTGGAGACTGTATTTTTGGCTAACTAAAACCTCAATTCATATTCAGCAGTGACGCGATTGTCTCCTTGAAAATTACTGGAACTTCTGAGTAAGAGTTTATCGCTCAATCGATAGCGCACAGTAAATTCTGTCGGTTGATTTGCTGACAAAACTCGAATGATTGAGGCTGAAATATTGCGCGTGATGTCAAACCCAACTTCTAAACCTAAACCGAGAGAACCCGCACCAGAACTGGAACTAGCAGTTTGTGCTTCGTTACCTCTAATCCGAGTGGGAAATAAGCGAAATTCGCTCAATCCTGTGGCGTTGGTAATAGCAGATTGAAGGTTGTTCAATAAACCCGCACCGGCTAAATTTGCGATCGCCAGTGTACTATCTCCCTGTCCCAAAGTCTGCACGAAACTGCCGCCCAATAGGGCTACAATCTCTGTTTCCGATCGACTCGGAGAACTCCTTAACTCCAGACTTTCCGCCAACTGAGAAGCCCTTCCCTGCACTAACGCTTGAACTCGGACACTCCGCACATTGCCGAAACTTGTCGGTTCGTCTGCTATTTCAGAGGCTACAGATGCGCCGGGAGTGCGGAACCGCGTTACCTCCTGCACCGAAGTTGCTAATCTCACATCCAGCGTCGGATCGAGTCCTTGTGTTGGTATAAAGGTAGCAGTCTGCGCGTATCCTCGATCGAGTCTAAACTGCGTTGTAAACAAATTCACCGACCCGGAAGTCAACCGAATCGTACCCTCCGGGCGAAGGTCATCTAAAGTTCCATTCACCGTCAAGCCCCCAGTCGCCTGAAAACTCAATATCGGCGCACTCGTTACCCGAATTCCCCGGCCCAAATTCAGCCGCAAATCGTTCAATCCAACTTCAAAGGAAGGGGAAGGGGAAGGGGAAGGGGAAGTCGCAGCAGAAGGGGAATCAGAAACCTCAGTCGCAGGGGAAGCAGAAGATGTGGAATCAGAATCAGAAGCAGAAGAGGAAGAAGCTAACTCAGTTCTGCCGCCGCCGGGACTTCGGAGAAATACTTCACCGTTGTACAGTTCAATATTACCGCTCAACTGCGGACGCCTAGCCGTGCCCCTTGCCTGCACTTGACCGACTACGCCGCCACTGTACAATCCTCTGAGGTTCACTGCCAACTTGTCTAAATTTACAGCCAAAGGATTATCCGCATCGACATCGCCCTCCGCAAACGGCACAGACAACGGAATCACGCCCTGGGCGACAACTTCTCCCTGACTCAACTGTCCCCGAATTCCTTCTACCCGAATACGATCGCCCTCAAAGCGCACCGTCCCAGTTAGCCCTGTCAGCGGTTCTGGGAAGGCTTGCGCGCGGACGGTTGCATTTTCAAAATTCGCAATTCCTTGCGCTACAGGATCTTGCAGCGTCCCTCCCACGCGAATTTGCACCTGTCCCTGGCCGCTGACCCACGCAACTTGCGGAGTCAATACATTAATAATTGCCAAACCTTCATTTTGCAAATTCGCCCTCAAATCGATTTGATCGCTGTCAGGTTTCACGGCTGCAAACGGCAACTCAAAAGGCAAACTTCCTTGCACCTCAATCGGTTCGGTTTGAGTTACCAAAGCGCTGCCGCCAAAATTCAGGCGGGCATTGCTATAACTGAAACTGCCGTCGGCTTGTTTAATCGGTTCTCCGTTTAGCGTGCCCTCAAGCAAACTCAATTCTCCGGTGGCTTGCGGGTTTTCCAAACTGCCGGCTAAATTCGCCCGCAAATTCAAATTTCCTGTGACATCCACAAAAGGCAATTCCACCAGTTTGGCTAACTCTTCCACCGGCACATTTTCTACCCGCAACTGCCCGGATTGAGCTTTTTGGCCGAGTTGTCCAGAAAAGCCGATCGCACTTTTTCCCGATCGAATTTCCAAAGGCAAAACAGTTAAGATTCCGTCCTGAAAACTGCCTTCAAGGCTGAACGTTTCAGCAACATATTCTCCCCACTGCCAGTTATCACCTTTCACGTTAAATTGAGCTTGCACACCCGTTTGCAAAGAACCGGCGACAGCAATTTCCGCCCCAAAAGTGCCCTGCAATTGGGATAAAGGAGGCAATTTTTCTGATGCTTCCACTGCTTGCTGCTGCTGCAAAAGTATTTCAATTTCTGCCAAACGGCGCAACTGTTCGATTAGCGGCGCTTCGGGTTCTCCCACTGCTACAGTTTGCACGTCGCCACTGTCACCGTAAACGGGAGGTTTTATACCTCTAGCCAAGTCCCCTAAATTGAAATATTGCAAAGCGGTTAAAACCTGCTGCAAATTGCCTTGCTGGACGTTAACTTTTCCGGCAAATTGCGGATTTGCGCCTGTTTGAACATTGCCGGAAATTAAGTATTGACCGCTGCCTTGGCGGAATATGCCATTTGTGAGAGTGGCGCTGCCGTTAGCGTAACTGAATTCGGCTTGGAAACTGTCACCTTTAATGTAGCCGATCGCCGGTTGGGCGATCGCAATTTGTCCGCTTGCTTGCAAAGTCGCCGGATTTAACGGCATCTTCCAACCGGGCACATTTACTTGTCCCGAAACCGTACCAGTTATCGGCCCCAAACCGGCCTCTTTACCGGGTGATAGATTCAAAGCAGCGAGGGGAAAATCGCTTAAATTAACTCGCAAAGTTTCTCCCTCGGTTTGGCCGCTAGCCACAGATTCCCCGCGTTGAAGTAAGAAAGATGTCGGCAGAAAAGATTGATTTAAAGCTACTTGAATTTTGTCGCTGGCGCCGGCCAAACGCAAATCTACACTTTTCCCAGCATCCGCATTCACACTCCCCGCCAGTACCGGATCAAAAGCGATTTGATTTACTGCTAAATCCCGCACTTCCACGTCGCCAACTAAGCTGAGGGCGCTGAGGGTTCCGGTGAGGCTGCCGGTAAAATCTACATTGCCGCGCAGGGGAAGATTATTCTCTGAAGGATTTTTGAGACCAATTGGTCTCAAAAATGCTAGTTGTTCTGCTGGTAAAGCTTCCAGATTAAAGTTGGCAAGTTTGACATCCAAATCTAAGTTGGAAATTGAGGGCACTCGTTTACCTTCGAGTTCGACGTTAACAAAGCCGTTTGCTGTCAAACCGGGAGTTGTGGCGTTCTCAATTTCCACCCGTTTGCCGTCCCAATTAAATACTGCCTCAAAAGGTTGTTTCAAAAACGGCAATTCCGAGATGCGGAAACTGCCACCGGCGCGAACATTTTGTAGGGGCGGTGCCCCCGTGCCCGCCGCAATCGGGCCGGATAAATTGATATTGCCGTTAAACAGTCCTGCAAGCTGGGGGAGATTTTGGGCACCAGATACTACATCTCCGGTTTGCAAGCTTTGTCGCTGCGACTCAAAGGCTTGCTGGAAGCGACTTAGAGCAATTTGCTCGCCCTGTATTGACGCGCGCCAATTCCCCGATGCGGCGCGGCCTTTAGCATTGACAATTCCTCCGCCGTTGGCGAGTCGAATTTGTCCGTCGCCGTTGGCGGTGATGCCCTTGGCGGTTAGATTATCTACTGTTCCCAAAATGCGGACTTGGCCGTCGAGGGTTCCGTTAATTTCTGGCGGTAAATCCGCTGTCAGCAAACCTGTTTGTTTGAGGGTTTGTTCTAAATTACTGACGGCAATTCCGTTGGTTTCCAGCAATGCTTGCAAGTTGCCGTTTTCCAATTTTGCCGTAGTATCGATCGCCCCGAGTCGATCGACCAAAATCACTCCTTCTCCGCTACCACTAATTCCCTTGGCTGTCAAGTTATCCAAACTGCCCGCTGCTTGGAATTGGCCGTTAACTCTGCCGTCAATCGATTTTAGATTTTGGATTTTGGATTTTAGATTGTTGATGTTGGCAGTTTGCTGACTTCCGGGATTAAATGCTGAAGCTACATCTAAAATAGGTATTCCCAAATCTAGTGCTAAGCGGCTGAGAATAACTCGATCGGCATCGGCGAAAGCTTGCCAGCGTCTGTCTTCTAATTTACCTCTAAAAGCAACAGCACCGTCGGCAATATTGAGTTGGCCGCTGCTGTTGACAGAAATATCGGCGGCGGTTGAATTATCAAGATTGCCGCTGGCTTGAATTTGATTGGATATTTGTCCGTCAATCGATTTTAGATTTTGGATTTTGGATTTTAGATTGTTGATATTGGCGACTGTTTGGGGATTGTCAGCAGTGAAAGCTAAGCCAACATCTAAAATCGGCAATCCTAAATCTACCAAGCGGCTGATGGAAGTGCGATCGGTTTCTGCTGTTCCCTGCCAGTTTCCGGCTACCAATTCTCCTTTAAAAATAACATCACTGCCGGCAAGATTGAGTCTGCCGCTGCCGATGGCATTGATGCTGCTAGCCGTCAAATTGTCAAGACTTCCCGATGCTGTAATTTGACTCGATAGCAGTCCGTCAATCGATTTTAGATTTTGGATTTTGGATTTGAGATTGTTGAGATTGGCTGATTGCTGATTTTCGGGATTGAATGCTGAAGCCACATCTAAAATCGGCAGTGTCAAATCTACCAAGCGACTGATGGAAGTGCGATCGGTTTCTGCTGTTGCTTGCCAGTTTCCCGCTACCAATTCTCCGTTTAAATTCACATTGCTGTCGGCAAAATTGAGCCTACCGTTGCCAGTAACATTGATTCCGCCCGCAGTCAAATCGTCAACCTTTCCCGCAACTTGAAATTCACCTGCTAGCTGTCCGCCTAACGATTTTATATTTTCGATTTTGGATTTTAGATTGTCTAGATTTGCGGTCGTTTCCCGTGTTAAAAACGGCAAGCCAATATCAATCAATTGATTGACAGCTACTTTTTCTGTGTTGCCAAAAACTTGCCAACGACCAGATTCTAGTTCGCCATTAACATCAACAATACTGTCAGCAATATTCAGCGTTCCTTTGCCCGTCGCAGCGATCGCATTTAAACTCAAATCGTCCAGAGTTCCTGCTGCTTCGACGGTTCCGCTGAACAAACCCGCTAGTTCAGGAGGCAAATTAAGGTCTGGCAGGGCTTGCTGCAAAATGTTGAGATCCACGCGATCGCCCTCGATCATAGCTTGCCATTGACGGTCTTTTAGCGCAGCATCCACGTTAACAGAAGCGTCGCCAATTTTCACAACCGTATTTTGCAAATCCGCCGAATTTCCTCCGGCTCGAATTTCGCCCGCAGCGGGGAAAGTCCCTTGCGGTGCTTGCCATTGAACTCTAGCTTGAATGTTGTCTAACGGGCCGAAAATTTGAGCTTTTGCGGACACACTGCCAATTGTAACAGTACCAGGAATCGGGAGAGCGTAAACTTGGGCGAGATTATCTGCGGGCAAGTTTTCAGCTTGCAAGTCAAACACCAAACCAGATGGAGAATTCTTACTTTTTAAAGCAATATCAACTTGACCTTTGCCGCCAAGTTTACCCCCCGCCGCCGGCACTACCAAAATATCGCTCAAAGTCAAAGCTAAAGAGGAAAAAGGGCGAATAGAAGATTTAGGATTGGGATTTGGGGTTTGAGCCATTCTCCCGCGTTCCAATTTGAAATTAGTGCTAATATTGTTTAATTGCAGTCGATCGACCGTAGCAGGTTTTGTCGAGGCGATCGTACCTGTGAGCACCGGCAGATCAACGGTTCCAGTTAGCTTGGCATCCGCCTTCACCTCCCCGGCAAAAGCAACGGGCAATACTACTTTCTTTCCTAACTCTGTCTCCACCGCACTGACAACACTTGCAAAAGCGACTGGTTGCACGCTAGTTGTCAGATTGAAGCTAGCGTTCTCCAAATTAAAATTAGTTCCAGTTGCAACTGTTCCTGCTATTCTCAGCGGAATTAGACCGTAATTAGCCGCCAGACTATCGACAATAAAATTAGTTCCCTGAAACCGCAACTGACCGCTGCTATTTTGTATGATTTGTTTCAGTGGAGCAATACTCGCTTGCACTCCTCCAAAACTAGCCGTTCCGGTAATTCCCGATACTTTATTCTCTCGCACTTGCACGGTCAAATTGCCATTAGCAAGACCTCTTTGTAAAGAAATGCTGGAAAGTCTTAGCAAGCGAGCGAGGTCGGGCAAAGGCAAATTTTGACCTTGTAACTGCAGGTTAGTTAGAGCTGCAGGTAACATAGAATCAGCTTTAAGTATAAAATTATCGCTGTTAGTAAACTGACCGTTTACTTCGTATAGAACGCGCTGATTTTGGTCGCGAAATAGAGCACTGCCATTTTTCAGATTTACAGAAATAGGAGCCGAAGTTGTCTGTCCGAGTGCGGGACGCGGCACCAAAACTGCGGCGGCATTTTCAGCTCTAATTGCTTCAACTTCAGTTTTAAATAAACCCGGAGATTTCCGCTCTGCTGTGGGAAGATTAACCCAGCGGCCTTTAGCATCCTGTTCGATATAAGCGTTGGGTTTAACTAAGGTAATATCTAATTTGAGAGTGCGGGTGAACAGCAGTTGCAAAACCGAAAACTGCACTTTAACTGCTTCTGTAGAAACGTTATCGGGATCGGTAGGAGTTGCAGGTAAAGTCGATCGGCCAAACCGCAAACTTGTCAGAGAAAATCCCTCCAAACGTCCGAGTTGCACGGGCCGCTTCAGCAACTGACTGACTTCAGTTTCCACCAAAGGAGCTAACTTTTCCCGCACCCACTGGTATCCTACCGCCGCGCCAACCAAGGCGAGAATGCCCAATCCCGTACCGCTAAGCAGCAGCAGACGCCACCAGCGGCGGTGGGGACGGGGTGCGAGTTGATTTTTGTTATCGTCCGAGTTAGTCATGGGTGTTTCTCAGAAATCAGAGAATTCAGGAATTAAGGGAATCAGCCGATTTTAGACAGGTATAATTTCTGCGATCCGCCAGCGTGGCTTCTGCCTTTGGTAGACTCACAAGTGAGATCGGAAGTGCCGATCGGGCGTAAGCGTTGCCCGCCCCTACGGGGGCTACGCCAACGCAGAGGATCGAATTTCAAGATTCACGTCCCACTCCGGGGCAGAGTCCAATAACCTTTACTAAACTTAATCAAAACACGCAACACCACCTAATACCAAGTCCTCCAACTCCCCTAAATCCTCTCGATCCCGCTAGTGCAGGCTCGGTGGTCAATCTAAAATCTAAAATCTAAAATCTAAAATCTAAACACGTCCCCCTCCAGGGTAGACTCCAGAAACCTTTACCGAACTTAATCAAAACACGCAACACCACCTAAAACCGACAGTCAATCTAAAATCTAAAATCTAAAATCTAAAATCGCACGATCGCTCCTAAGATAAAAAAACGGTGGTTAAGAAGGTCTTTAAAACTTATGCGAGTGTTCGTCTTACTCTTCAATGCCCGCACCGAGAATGAGGGAATTCATACCATTCAACTCGGCGATCGCAATAAAGTTCTGATGTTTGAGTCAGAAGACGACGCCACCCGCTTTGGCGTGATGTTGGAAGCTCAGGATTTTCCCGAACCCGCTGTCGAGGCGATCGACGATGAGGAAATTAAGGAGTTCTGCGATAGTGTTGATTATGATTGGGAACTGGTGCCGGCGGGCGCGCTGGCGATCCCGCCAGAAGACAATGTAACACAGACTCAGTGGCAGCCGGAGCAGGAGCCGGAGTCGGAGCCGGATTCTGACGTTTCCCAAAACGAACTGGATTCTATTCGCCGCCGACTCGAAGGACTTTTGTAATAAGAAGGAAGTTCGGCAACGGATTCGCTTTCTTCGGATGTAACGGATGGATGTTGAGGTTCGAGGGAAAAAGGAAGAAAGAAGAGGGAAGAAGGATAAATTTGATATCTTCCAGCGCGATCAATCAAGGGCTCCATTTGTAGATACAGGGTTCCAGGCTGAACCTGTGACTCTGTATGTCTCCGGACTTCGCTTGAATGCCGACAACTGACAATTAACAACTGAGAAAAAATGAAGAATTTGGAAGAACGGGGGCATCTGCTGACGGAACAGGTGAATGCCAACAGCGAGAATTTAGACCAACTCAGTTCGATCGAATTAGTGGACTTGTTCAACCGGGAAGACGCCCAAACCTTAAGCGCGATCGCCCGCGCCCGCGAACAGTTAGCCCATGCGATCGACATTGCAGCCGAGTCTCTACGTCAAGGAGGCCGCCTGTTTTACGTCGGTGCGGGTACTTCCGGGCGTTTGGGGGTGCTGGATGCGGCCGAGTGTCCCCCCACCTTCTGCACGCCGCCAGAACTCGTACAGGGCATAATTGCCGGGGGTGCGGGGGCTTTGGTGCGGAGTTCGGAGGATTTGGAGGATCGGGCTGAGGATGGGGCTGAGGCGATCGCCCACCGTCACATTACCAACTTAGATGTAGTTGTCGGGATTACGGCTGGGGGTACGACGCCGTTTGTCGCGGGCGCTTTGCAGGCGGCACGCCAGCGGGGGGCGAAAACTGTGTTTATGGCCTGCGTACCCGTCGAACAAGTGAATTTTGAGGCTGATGTTGATATTCGGTTGTTGGTTGGCCCGGAGGTAGTGGCGGGATCGACGCGCTTGAAAGCCGGTACAGTCACAAAAATGGCTTTAAATATCATTTCGACTGGGGTAATGGTGAAGCTGGGGAAGGTTTACGGCAATCGGATGGTTGATGTGGCGGTTACTAATAAGAAATTGCGCGATCGGGCTGTGCGGATGTTGCAAGATTTGACTGATTTGAACCGGGATGAGGCGGGTTTTCTGCTCGAAAAAAGTGGCAAGTCTGTAAAATTAGCTTTGATGATGCACTGGACTAATTTGGAGAAGGAAGAGTGCGATCGCATTTTGGGGGAGTTTCAAGGGAATTTGCGATCGGCAGTAGCATCAATTAGTCAGTAGTCAGCAGTCAGCAGTCAACAGTCATTAGTCATTAACAACTGCCAACTGCCAACTGTCAACTTTCAACTGTCATTTGCGATATCGATGCAAAAAATTGTGAAATCTCTTCAGTGGATCTGATGTGATAAACACTTTTGGTATTTTGGGCGCGATCGACATACTCGCGATATCTGGGAGTCAAATACTTGTGACACAACCAAAGAACGCGGTAACTATTAATTGAACTCTTCAAGATCGGACTCTTGTCAGGCCAGCCTTCTGGTAGCCTAAAGCTACCTGTAATCAGCCGTTTAGTCACCCACCAGAAATGCACGTATAGGGGCAGATCGACAAAAACCAGACTATCCGCCTCGTTGAGTCGAAGCCAGACGGTTTCCATACAACCAAAACCGTCTATAATCCATCGGTCAGTAGCCAAAATTTTCTCATGGATACGCTTATATTCTTCGTTTGGAACCTCAGCGCCCCCAGATTTATATTGAATCTTATCCAAGGGGTAAAGTGGCAAACCAGTGATTTCTGATAATCTCTTGCTGAGAGTTGATTTACCGCCTCCAGCGTTGCCAAACACCGCTACTTTTTTCATAGTTATCCCTCTTATGAATGATGCAGTTTGTAGCAATACTTGATATTATTACTATAATAATCAATCTATCAAAATAGCCCCCTTGATTATCCTCTCCAAATTCAACGTAAAGCGCTCTTGTTTTTAGATTCCCGACTTCTTGGAGGAGTCGGGAATCTGGATATGATGTTTTTTAGGCGTTGACAAAAACAGAAGATGTAAGCTGACTTTCACTTACACCCTGCACGATGCCCAGATAACTGGTACCCGACTTAATCGCCGTAGATGCGACGCTTGCACCTCCATCCAACTGCAAACTCACAGCTTCAAAAGTCAAGTTTGCAAATCCGATACCGTCAGTCAAACCAATTTTATCCCCAGCCCCAAAATCGACGATCACATCCGCCCCAATTAAAGTAGCCGAAGCAGACAAACCTCCGGCTAAAATAAACGTATCATTTCCGCCGCCGCCCGTCAGCATATCTTGCCCGCGATCGCCCGCCAACAACTCGTCGCCGTTACCGCCAATCAAGACATCATCTTCTTTTCCGCCACGGATAGTATTGTTACCGTCAGATCCAATTAGTCGATCGTTATCATTGTTGCCGCTGATAAAATCATTGCCAACACCGCCATCAATTAAATCGGATTCTTTGCCGCCGGATAAGCTGTCATTGCCTCCTGCGCCATTAATTGTATCCGCACCTTGCATTCCATTAATGCTATCAACACCTTCTCCCCCGGTGATATTATCTTTGCCGGAAAGGGCAAAAATTGGCAATCCCGCAGCATTTGCTGGTATTTGAGTATCGGCACTATCTGATAGGAAATAATTGCCGCCACTGGCTGTATTTTTGGGTGCTTGTGTCGGGCTGCCGTCCCCTGTAGCATTGGGTATTGGCGAAGTAATAGATATAGTGTTGGGTGTGGGAGTAGGTGTGGGAGTAGGTGTGGGAGTAGGTGCGGGATTGACACTACCGTCAAGAGAAGTCGCAAAAACTTGCGTCCAATAGTGATTCCAATTTTCTGTGCCAGTATCATCGGCTAAGAAATAGTAACCGATGCCAATTTCTTTGAGATTCGGGTTAAGAATGTTAGCCCGGTGGCCGCTGCTGTTCATCCACGATGATACAACTTGTTCGGGTGTAGAAGAACCCGCAGCAATGTTTTCTGCGGCCGCTGAGAATTGATAGCCCGTTGCAGAAATCCGACTTCCTAATGACGAACCATCTTTTCCGGTATGGGAAAAGAAGTCTTGCAGTGCCATGTTTTGGCTGTGATTTCCCGCCGCATTTAGTAACTGAGTATTTAAGGTTAGCGGGGACAAACCTAATTTGCTGCGTTCGATGTTGGTAAGTTCTAAAACTCTGTTAATAAAGTTTTGATTGGTGGTTGAAGTTGGTGCAACTTGAGAGACCGATCGCTCTCCTATTAAAATGTCAGAGGACTGATAACCGGAATTTTGTAGTTGTTCAAGCATGGGGACGTTCAAGAGTTTTAAGAGTTTTTTTTGCTGGTAGATGACTTACCCTCTTAACGATAGTTTCCCCGATCGCTAGCTGGCCCGGCACAATTGAATAATTGTGTTAATCCCTGCCGCTGCTGTATTTATTTTGATTATAGCTGTTCTCAAAGTGGGGATGTCAAGAGGCTGGCTCTGATTGGAAAAGGGAAGAGTACGCTCGATTTGAAGGAGAGTTTCACAAGAATTTGCGATCGCCTGTGGCATCAATACAATTTTAGATTTTAGATTTTAGATTTTAGATTTTTCCTGATTAGTATGGTTTACGCGGCGCACCCAGCCCGCTGGCTGGCTGGCTAGAAACCCGGTTTCTACGATTTTTGCAGAGAGGAACGACAAATATAGGAAGAAACCGGGTTTCTGAATTATGTGTGCGATCGCAAACTAAGTTTTTAGTAGAATCCTCACAAAAAATTCTAAATTAATTCACAATTCACAACCGCGCAGGGTTGTTCCGGATCGCAAAAGCAATCTCAAGATTTCAAACTATTTTCTTGTCCGACTTTAGCCTCCTGAGCAACTTGATCAACCTCATCTTTGGCGAGAATTTCCAAAGCTGTCTGTGCTTCTGCACCGCCCAACCGCCCCAAAGCTTGGGCGACTCTGTAACGGATCTGCCAATCTGCATTGGAAGCGTAGGGAAGCAGCAGCGGCAGCGCCCGTTTATCTCCCAATTCACCTAATGCACTAATGGCAATGGTTTGGATCAATTCGTTTTCAGAAGTCAGGGCATTTTCTAACATCGGAAAGGCTTTGGGATCTCCCATTTCTCCCAAAGCCGCGACGATGCTTAGTTGCACCAGCCATTCAGAGGTACTGCTATAAACTTGCTGCAAATCTTCTAAAGCATCGGTTAATTTCAATGCGCCCAAAGCATCGGCTGCTGCTGCTTGCACGTCGGGTTCGGGGTCGTTGTTCAGGCTGTTTCGCAGTACCTCTAAAGCGTTCGGCAGATTCTGCGTACCGAGGGTTGATAATTGGCTGACTGCTGCGTAGCGAACCCGGACGTTTTTGTCGCCGATCGCAATTTGAATCAGTTTATAGGCGATCGCGGGTTCTAGTTGCCGCAGTTGGTTGACTGCTCGCAGTCTTTCGCCAAAATCCTCGGAATTCAGCAATTGTTCGACAGACTCAGGGGTAATGCTCATCGGATTTTAGATTTTAGATTTTAGATTTTAGATTTGGTAATTGGTAATTGCCAAAAGCAAGCGAGATTTAAGGAGTGATCGACTCATTTTCTGATACACTCCTGGAACTGCAACAGTTAATTTAAGATTCGGCAGCCATCGAGCGAATAATATCTCCCCTAGTGAGGATGCCGATTACTTTGCCAGCCGAATCGACCACCGGCAATCGGTGGATACTGCGATCGTGCATCAGTTTGGCAGCTTCTTGGACAGATTTGTCGGGCCCGATGGTAACTGGCTCTGTACTCATGGCTTCTCCTACTGTTTGTCCTAAAGCCTTGTGGAGTTCTCGCTCGTAACGAGAGGGATTTTCCAAATAAATTACGCTGTCGAGCACCATTATGTAAGCGGGGGGAGTTACGCCGGTTTCCCGCCACATCAAGTCGGTTTCGGAGATGACTCCTACCAACAAGTCATTCTCATCTACGACGGGAAGACCGCTAATGCGTCGTTCGGCTAAAATTTTAATCGCTTCGTTCAAGGGCATTTCGGGTCGCGCCAAAATCGGCTCGCGGCTCATTACATCGGCTACTGTTTTTGGCATGATTAGGGGTTGATTGAGTTGTTGCTCTAAATCGATCATATAGGGAAAGGGCGGCACAGACTGAAGAAAGGCAGCTCTGCTGAAGGGATTCGTTAGAAAGTAGAAGGAAGGAAAAAGCTTGAATGCCAGAATTTTGCTGTTTTTTTCGATCGCACTATAAAATTCTGCCCTTTGCCGGACTCCGGCGAGCGATGGGTCTGACCAAAATTAATGGGATTCAAGCCCCGTCCTTCTAGGACGGCTTTTTCTTGGTTTTCAAATTCCTAATTAACTCTCTAAGAACATCAGACTTAGTTCTGCCAACCGCCACACAATATTTTTCAAGTATCTCTAATTCAAAGTCTTCGAGCCTAAAATCTAATCGTTTTTTCATGAGTTTGTACGGATATATGGTGTACAATACTAGCATGAAATCACGCTACCAGTACCGAATTTATCCATCCGAGCAACAACGCAAAGACCTGGCAAGGCTCTTTGGTTGTGTGAGAGTCGTATGGAACGACGCTCTGGCACTGTGTAAGAAATCGGAGAAACTACCTAGCAATGGAGATTTGCAAAAAATATGCATTACTCAAGCCAAAAAGACCCAAGAGCGTGAGTGGTTGAGCGAGGTTTCTAATATCCCATTACAGCAATCTATTGCTGATTTAGGTGTAGCTTGGAACAACTTTTTCGCATCTATTAAGGGAAAAAGAAAAGGCAAAAAGGTTAATCCCCCTAAATTTAAGCAGCGGACAAACAGACAGTCAGCCCGTTTCCGAAAAGGGGGATTTAGCATCAAAGCTGCCAAGGTTTTCTTAGCCAAAATTGGGTGTATTAAGACTAAATGGTCGCGACCTCTGCCGTCTGAACCAAGTTCAGTCACCGTTATTAAAGACACCGCAGGGCGCTACTTCCTTAGTTTTGTTGTTGAGGTGCAGCCCGAAACCAAGCTAGCTTCTAACCCAGCAGTGGGTATTGATTTGGGCATAAAAATTTTTGCGGCGCTCAGCACGGGAGAGCGAGTGGCAAGCCCCAGCTACTCAAAGTTAGACCGTAAAATTCGACGCTCTCAACGCAAGTTATCACGACGCTCTAAAACATCAAAGCGGCGTGAACGGATGCGATTGAAGGTGGCGAAACTCAAAGCAAAACTGCGAGATATCCGCAAGGACTTTCTGCATAAACTATCGACTAAGGTGATAAACGAGAACCAAGTTATCGCCCTAGAAGATTTAAACGTCTCCGGACTCCTGAAGAACCGCAAATTATCCAGAGCAATCAGCTCCGCTGGATGGCGGGAATTCAGAACAATGTGTGAGTCTAAGTCGGAGAAAGTTGGACGTGAGGCAAGTTGTCATCAGCAGATGGGAACCAACCAGCCAAGTTTGTTCGGATTGTGGTTACCGCTGGGGCAAGTTAGACCTTTCGGTGAGAGAAATTGTCTGTATGAATTGCGGCACTCTTCACGACAGAGACGACAACGCCTCAAAAAATATAGAACAAGTCGGGGTAGGGCATATCCACGACTCAAAATGGGCAGGGAGGGAGTGTAAGACCTCAATTGAGGCAGTTCCCGATGAACTGTCAACCCGTCTAAAGTACGAACAGTTAACTCTGTTCGACTGGTAGGGAATCACCGCGCCTTCAGGCCGGTGAGGATGTCAAAAGATTGTTAAGATATATTAAAGAGCGGATAAATCCTTACCAATGCCAGAATCTCCAGCCACAGAACCAGACTCCCAACCAGAAGCGCGCTGTGTATTGGTTTGCCAGTATCAATCTTGCCTGAAAAATGGTTCAGCAGCAGTGCTAGCTGCTTTTGAAGCTCAACAAGTTGCAGGGGTGAAAGTGGAGGCCTGTAGTTGTCAGGGACAGTGCACCACTGGCCCGACTGTGCGAGTTACCCCAGACGAAATTTGGTATTGTCGAGTTAAACCGAGTGATGTACCGTTGATTGTGGAAGAGCACCTCAAAGGGGGAAAACCTGTAGAGGCGCTGTTCAATCCGAGAATTCATGCGCGTTATTATTATTAATATTGACTTGATTCGGGAGAAATTTTAATACCAAATCCAAATTCTGTACCCCTCCAAATTATTCTGGTAATAAGCTGCTAGGCAGCTAAACCCGACAAAGTGAATCAGAGAAAATTTGGCTCCAGCTAATTAGGTTAGAATGACAGTAACTTCTACAACTTATGCAATTTGTTGCTACACATAGCACGCGATATCTTGAGAGACACGACTTGACATCATTGGTGTCCACTTAAGTCGAAGACTGCCTGGGACTGTTCTATTCTTTCACTTAACGGAGGTGTGAACATACTTTTTGACCGCTACTCTGAGGTAAAAACCCTCTGACTGTCAGGCAGAGAGAGGGTCGCAACTATCTACGCCTTAAAAGAGGTCGTGTTTGCCTTTATTCGCATCTAGCTCAATTCGTGCTGGACAATAGGCTGCTGGAACGTTGCAATAGCGACATTCCCAGTGACTCGGCGCTTGAGGTGGAGGAGTTGATCCACTAATTATGGCAACAGTTTGGAGGAAGAAATCCTTGAATTTAGTGTCAACATCTAATGGAGGAATTTCTACTATTTCATCGGGATACACGAGCCGCCCCGCAGGAGTCTGACCTTGGCAGAGAAGTTTGCCTTTTGGCGAGAGAGGAAACAGCAGCATATAAATCAGCACTTGATACTTGTGTGCAATTTTCTGCTTGCCGGATTTACAATCTTCTATGATGATCTGACCAAAATCATTCACTACAATGTCCGGCTTGCCACCGATGTCGCAAGTCTTGCCGTTAATTGTGAAGGAATTGTCATCCTCAACATAGACAGCAGACCCTTGGGCTTGATGTTGCATTTTCTGTTGGATTACCATCTTGTCATGGGCAGAGGAGTCAAAATCACTGGGTAGTTTGGGGAACTGGTAGTTAGCCAACGACCATGCTGTGAACTGGCACTGCTTTTCTTGAGCCATTAAGCCAGAAAGCCAAGTCACCCAGATATAGGGTTTTGAACGTTTTTTAGCAGCGGGTTGAGTCGTTCTGGTTTCCTTGGGGAGTTTGGTAGATGTTGATTTGCGAGTCGTCTTAGGTTTTTGATTGGAAGAAATTGAGAAAGCTTGTCCTGATTCTTCGGGAAAAAGGGAAAGTTGTATGTTCATATTTTTTTATGTGAAATCTACTTTTTTGGTAGATGATTGACTGCTGAATCTAGATTAATCAAGAAAACCTGTCAATTAAATAAGTTTAAAATAGAGAAGAAATAGAATTTAATAGAGTTTTTGGTCAAAACCGAATTTACGTCGAAATTAGAAGAATGAATTGCTATGCTAAGATGACTGGCAATAACTTAATATAATCTCCCTATTGCGGGTGTGATATGGACTCCCAGGATGACTCACAACAATTAAAGCTTATGTTTCTAGATAAACTGGCTAACCACTACGGTTTTTTTGGGAAGCAGCGAGATGTTTTCTTAAGTCGTTTTGATCAGAACAATGCGAATAAGAAGCGTAAGGCACTTGCAGAATATCTGTGGAAAAACGAGGAGATTGTCAATCAGGAACAGACTTTCCAAGATCACTTGACTGCTGTATGCGATGTGCTGTCTATAAATGGCTGTCCTATTGTAAAACCAACTGGTCGAGGTCAGCCCCGCAAAGGTGAAAGCCCTTGGGAGCAAGCATTCAAGTGGTTGTGGGAAAAACAGTTTCCTGAGTGGCTTCAAAAACAAAGGTCTAATGATTCAAGCGTTGGTACAACCGCTCTTATCGCGGCAGAAATGGACGACTGGCGCAGACAGTTTCGATCACTGATTGACATTAAGACAGAAGGTTTCGTAGGTCGTAAATACGTTTTCGATAAGATTGAGGATTTCCTGAGCAACAAGCCCAACGGTTATTTCACCATCGAAGGCGACCCCGGCTTGGGTAAAAGTACAATACTCGCCGAGTACGTCCGACGACATGAATGCGTAGCCCATTTCAACGATCGCCTGGGAAGAATCAATTGCACTAGCCAATTCCTAGAGAGTGTTTGCACGCAACTGATCGCCAAATACCGCTTGCCCTACTCGGAGTTGCCGCCAGATGCCAATCAAAACAAGGCTTTCTTGGAAAAATTACTGTCTGAAGTCAGCGAACAACTCAAGCCGGGAGAACGACTGGTAATTGTTGTCGATGCGCTGGATGAGGTTGACTTGGAGAGCCAGGACAAAAGTGCCAACATCCTATACCTGCCCCGCTACTTGCCCAAGAATGTTTACTTCGTGATTTCACGGCGGCGGGGGGTCGATATTCTCTTTGTGGTGGATACGCCGAAGTACCTGTTTGACCTGATGGCAAAGGAATACGCTGACCGTAGCTTACAAGATGTCCAGACCTATATTCGGCAGCACGTTAATGAGCATGAGCGACTGCGCCAGTGGATTCAGGCTAACAGCTTGACAGTCGAAGATTTCATTACCCAACTAGCCGACAAGAGCGAAAACAACTTTATGTATCTGCGCTGCGTGCTAGTAGAAATTGAGGATGGGATTTACCAAGATGGAAGCATTGAAAGCTTACCCCAAGGTCTAGAAAATTATTACAAAGATCATTGGCGACTCATGGGCATGACCACCGACCCGCCACCGATCGCCAAGTTCAGAATTGTTTACATCCTATCAGAAACTTCCGAGCTTATCCCAGATAAAGACATTGTTCAAATCATCAAATATACGGGAGAACAAGAGGCCGAATTTAACGTGCAATACGTACTTAAGGGATGGAAACAGTTTTTACACAGCCCAATCATGTACGGACAAACCTTTTACAGGTTTTATCACCATAGTTACCGTCGGTTTATTGAAAACCGCGAGGATGTAAAGGCAGCAGGGATAACAATTGAGAACATAAAAACTCTGATGGCAGATAGTAACTGGCAGGAGTTGTACGGCGATGGGTAAGTTAGCAGAACGCTTAAAGCAACTACCGCAAGGTAGCCGGGTTTATAAATTGAAGGCTCTACCAAAGCTCCTGGCAGACGCTGTACAAGTAGATCGGCTGTACATCCTCCTAACAGATTTTGATTTCATTGAAGCTAAGATTTCTGAATTAGGGCCACAACCACTGATTGAGGATTATGACTTGGCTTTCACTCCCGATATCTTAAATGCTGGAGAGTGGGTTAAGAGTGAGGGTAACAATTTGAGATTGATTCAAGGCGCATTGCGGTTATCCGCGCACGTTTTGGATCAGGATAAAATGCAACTAGCAGGACAATTGTTAGGGCGTTTGATGGCTTTTGAGGAGCCAGAGATTAAGGGACTTCTGGAACAGGCCAAGCAGTGTAAAGCAGCTCCCTGGTTGCATCCACTGACATCTAACTTAACACCACCTAATGGAGCATTACTGCGTACCCTGATTGGGCATACCGGGGATGTAGATGCAATTGCCATTACGCCCAATGGACATCAGGTAGTCTGCGCTTCATCTGATAACACCCTAAAAGTTTGGGATTTGCAAAGTGGGGAAGAACTACGTACTCTCACCGGGCATACCAGCTTAGTACGGTCAGTCGCTATCACTCCCGATGGAAAACAAGCTGTTTCCGCTTCATTTGATAACACCCTAAGAGTTTGGGATTTGCAAAGTGGGGAAGAACTACGTACTCTCACTGGGCATACTAACTTCGTAGAGGCAGTCGCCATCACTGCCAATGGAAAACAAGCTGTTTCTGCTTCAGGGGATTTCACAGTTAAAGTCTGGAATTTGGAGAAGGGAACTGAAGAAAGCACCCTGAATGGGCATACCTTTTTTGTTGAAGCCATAGCTATCACACCGAATGGGCTACAGGCTGTTTCTGCTTCCTGGGATAAAACTCTCAAGGTCTGGGATTTGCACACTGGACGCGAAGTACGTACCTTTAACTGGAATACTAACTCAATAGTGGGAGTTGCTATTACTCCTGATGGGCAACAGATTGTATCCACTTCCTGCGATAGCATCAAAGTTTGGGATGTAGAAAGTGGAACTGAAGTGCTTACTATCAACGAGGATACAGCTTCAATTAATTCGGTTGCTATTACCCCCAATGGAAAACTGGTAGTTGGTGCTTTAAACGATAACACCCTCAAAGTCTGGAATTTACAGACCGGAGAACAACTGCGTACCCTTATAGGTCATACCTACCCGGTACAGGCTGTTGCTATTACCTCAGATGGGCAACAAGTTGTTTCAGTTTCAAACAATAAGACCATCAAAGTTTGGGATTTGCATAGAAGTGTTAGAGAGCGTAATCTCATGGGGCATACCGATTTGGTATGGACGGTCGCTATTACTCCAGATGGGCAACAGGCTGTTTCCGCTTCCTGGGATAAAACCCTTAAGATATGGAACCTGCACAATAGAACTGAAGTGCGTACCTTAACTGAGCATAATGACAAAGTGCAGGCAGTTGCTATTACCCCTGATGGTCAAAAAGCAATTTTAGCTTTGTGGGATAAAAGCCTCCAAATTTGGGATTTAAAAACAGGAACTGAAGTGCTTACCCTCGTCGGGCATACCAGCTATGTAGGATCAGTTGCTATCACTCCCGATGGGCAAAAAGCTGTTTCTGCTTCAGGGGATTTCACTGTCAAACTTTGGGATTTACATAGTGGAGAACAACTGCGTACCCTGATCGGGCATACTTATATGGTAAATGCAGTAGCCATTACTCCTGATGGACAACGAGTAGTTTCAGCTTCATCAGATAACACTCTCAAAATCTGGGACTTACAGACAGGAAAAGAACTACATACTCTTATAGGGCATACCAGCTATGTAGAGGCAGTTGCCATCACCCTAGATGGGCAACAGGCTATTTCAGCTTCAAGGGATAAAACCCTCAAAATGTGGGATTTACAAACAGGAAAAGAACTTCGTACCCTCATCGGGCATACTGACAAGGTATGGGCAGTTGCTATCATACCCAAAGGACAACTAGCAGTTTCAGCTTCAGAGGATCACTCTCTGAGGGTCTGGGATTTGCAGAGTGGCAGAGTGATTGCTAGTTTCAGTAGCGAGGATGAGTTACTTGCCTGTGCGGCTGCATCGGATGGGGTGACGATTGTCGCGGGTGACTCATCAGGCCGAGTGCATTTCCTACGTTTGGAGGGGATGTAATGCAGTCAACCCCGATGCGCTCCTTCTTAGCTGCGTAGCAGCTTAGCTGTGGTTCTTTATCTGGCCAATTAACAATCACACACTACCAATTATCAGATCATAAATAGGTTATTCAACCAGAGTTGGGCATATATGTACGACTTGAAAATCCAAGGAATTGCGGTTAGTTTGTTAGTCCTAATTCTGGGGCGTCCGTCGGCGGTTGCGGCTCAAACGTCGGCGGTTGCTGGGGATATTTGTCTTGGGGAATTGGGAGCGCAAGTAGATGCGATCGCCAACCGTCCCGAATTTAGCCGATCGCGCTGGGGCATTTTGATTCAACCTCTATCTTCTACTACTACTCTTTACAGCCGTGACGCCCAGAAATATTTTATTCCAGCATCAAATGCCAAGCTGCTAACTACAGCCGCTGCTTTGCAGAAACTCGGTGCAGATTTTCGGATTAAGACATCGGTTTACAGCGGCGAAAATGGAAGTTTGTACGTTGCCGGCAGGGGAGATCCGAGCATTGCTGAGGCTCAGTTGAAATCCTTGGCGCAGCAGTTGAAGCAGCGGGGAATCAGTCAAGTTAACCAGTTGATTGGCGATGACAGCTATTTTCAAGGCAGTGCAGTCAATCCGAATTGGGAATGGGAAGACGCGCAAGCTGGCTACGGAGCGCCGATTAACAGTTTAATTTTCAATCAAAACGCGATCGACCTTCTCTTGTCCCCCCAGGCGATCGGGCAACCTCTGAAAGTTACTTTTGCCGAAGCAAAGCTGGCAAATCAGTGGCAACTTCAGAACAATTCAGTAACAGTCGCCCAAAACGAATCCGAATTTATTGAAGTTGGTCGGGAGTTCGATCGACCTATAATTCGAGTGGGCGGACAGTTGAAAGTTGGTGCAGAACCTGAATCAGCTTATGTCGCAGTTGTCAACCCCGCTAATAATTTTTTGCAGTATTTTCAACAAGTTCTGGCGGCTGAGGGAATTCCTGTTAAACAGGCTTTAGTTGCATCGGCTTCTCGCAATTTAAATCAAGAATTAGCGACTGTTGAATCGCCGCCGCTGGCGGAATTGGTGAGAGAAACTAATCGCGAAAGCAACAATCTTTATGCAGAAGTTTTATTGAGATTGCTGGGAAAAGTGACAGACAAGATGCCTGTGCCACAAACACTCACAGGCAAGATGCCTGTGCCACAAGAGGATACAGGTGAAATGGGTTTGAAAGAGTTAAAAACAGTTTTAACTCAATTAGGAGTAAATCCAAACAGCTACAGATTAGCCGACGGTTCCGGCTTGTCTCGCCACAATTTAATTACTCCAGAAGCCTTAGTGGAAACTTTGAGATTTATGGCCAATTCACCTGCTGCATCTATTTACCGCCAGTCACTGCCGATCGCTGGCGAGAGCGGCACTTTGAAAAATCGCTTTAATGTTACACCAAATCGCGTAATTATGCAAGCAAAAACAGGAACAATGAGCGGAGTTTCGGCGCTGTCGGGATATATCGAAGTTCCGAATTACGAGCCGCTGGTGTTTAGCATTATCGTCAATCACTCTGACCTATCGACGGCAAAAATGCGATCGGCAACGGACGAAATTGTGCTATTATTGAATCGCCTGCGCCGCTGCTAAAACAATACATTTAAGGTGAGCAACTTGAGTTCAGTAGTTACACCTAAAAAACAGGACGCCCCAAAACCCTACAAGTTTTAAGTTTAATTAGATTGCAGCGGCGGGGCTCGAAAAGCAGCTACAATAAAAGTAGAAAAATTAACACCATTGGGACGTTTTAGCCTGCTACCAGTCGGCGGGTTCTGTACTTCCAGAAAATAAGTCTAACTTTCCCACTATGAATTCTTTAGATTCCGAACAGCAACACATCTTTGTCGAAACCAACAACATCCGCCTGCACTGCGTTTCTCAAGGAGAAGGCGAGCTCGTTCTCCTCCTGCATGGGTTTCCAGAGTTTTGGTACTCTTGGCGTCATCAAATCCCTGCTTTAGCGCGTCATTTCAAGGTGGTAGTGCCGGATTTGCGGGGCTACAACGATTCCGACAAGCCGGAAAGCGGCTATGATTTGGATACGCTAAGCGCCGATATTCGCGGTTTGATTGCGAGCCTCGGTTATACAAAAGCTCACGTTGTAGGTCATGATTGGGGAGGGGCGATCGCGTGGCACTTAGCTCAAAAATTCCCCGAACAACTCAACCGCTTGGCAATTTTAAACGCTCCGCACCCGCAGCGATTCGTGCAGGAAATGGCGAGCAATCTAGATCAAATCCGCCGCAGTTGGTACGTTTTGGCGTTTCAGGTTCCCGGCATTCCGGAATGGTTGATCCGGCAAAACTTGAAAGATTTTGTTCACAATGTGTTCCAAGGACAAGCTGTTCGCAAAGGATCTTTTAGCGCTGAGGAAACTAAGATTTATCAGACTGCTTTAGAAAAGCCGGGAGTATTAGCCGCCGCTATCAATTATTACCGGCAGATGTTTCATCCGCAGAGGCTTTGGAATTTGGGGCAGAAATTAGAACCTGTGACAGTGCCTACTTTGGTGCTTTGGGGAGAAGAAGATGCGTTTTTGAGCCACAAACTTGTAGAAGGTTTAGACAGATTAATTACGGCTCCGTTTAAGTTGAAATTAGTTCCTCACTGTGGTCACTGGATTCAGCAGGAAGCGCCGCAAACGGTGAATCGAGAATTGCTGAGTTTTCTGAGAAATTCTTCTCGTTCTGTGGCTTTGGCATAGAAAAAAATTAACGCTTGCACATAAGAACGGGCAAGATGCCCGTTCCACAAAAATTCAATGTTCTTGTGGAACGGGCATCTTGCCCGTTCTTAATATCTGACGCACCCTACTTATTTATTAGTCCCAGAGCAAATTTTCTTGGAGCAGCAGTGCAATCATCGCAGTTCTGGAACAAACACCGAGTTTGATAAAAATCCGCCTCACGTAAGTAGCAACCGTCCAGTGACTGATATTTAAATTTTTGGCAATACATTTGTTTGGCAGGCCTTGGGCTATTAATTGCGCGATCGCTCTTTCCCGTGGGCTCAGGCTAATTTCCGGTTTGTAACTTGTGCTTTGCATACTTTTGCAATGAGGTAACGAGTTAAAATCTAATCAATTAAGGGTAGAATTCCGAGTTTCTCTCGAACTTCAGATAAAGGAGTTTCCCAATCAGATGCAACGTCCCAATTAATTAACCGAGTGGCTAATTTTCCGTGTTTTAAGCCTTTGATAATTTGTCCGATCTCGCATTTGCCGCTGAGCAGTCCAACTAACACTAAAATCGCACAAGAAGGACGAAATACTTGAGCGCGAGTAAACGCTTGAAGTATAAATTCATCTTCTGTTGAAGCCGAAAGACCAGTCAGAACGTGCCAAACGTCGTGGTTTCGCTGAATCCAGTCTCCCGATGCGATCGGCTCAAAGCCTTGTTCGTCTAGAAATCGCGCCACTTCACACCCTAATGTTCCTGCTGGCAGTTGGCGCAATTTCTCCAAGTCTATATCAAAATGTCGATCGCTCTCAATTTGAGGATTAATTGTTTGAGCCATTTTTAATATAACTCCTAATTGACCGTCAGCCATAATTTATTCTCCCTTCAACAATGATTTAAGTTTCGAGCAAATTAATTTGTGTTTGTCAAGTTCATTTTTGCGCTGAATCAAGACGACTTTTTTTACCGACTCAGCTTAAAAATCGTACTTTCTGTCACAGCAATGGGGTTTCAGGAGCTTTTACATTTCTTTACAAGCATTCTTAGATTTGAAATCAGCTACCTGTAAAAATCGCCCTAGTGTTTGTAATCGCAACTTGACCCACCGGGAAGTACCCGTAAAATCCACAGTATTTAGCGGTGACTGGAACTCCCTTACTTACGTATATAAATTTATTCTGCTGCTAATTATTGGAACCTGCAATGAGTCAGAAGTTGAAGCTTGCAGGCCTCGTGATGCAGGTGCATACAAGTGAAGAGAGTTGAAGGGAGCTGAAGTAAGGTGAAGTTATGCAGAGTTGATTTTTCGGAATTACGCAGTAGTGCCAATCCCCCGTGGTTGCCGAATTTGTCGTGGCAATCATGGGGGGTTGCCCGTATGTCGTTAGAATGTCGCTCAAATGAGTGTCACTCATTTGAGCGACTGGTCAAGTATTTCCACCAACAGCTACAAATAAAGTAGAGATTCATACAAGGTGTTGCTGTGAAAAAACTTTCCCTTTTGTTATCCACAGGAGTTGTGTCATTGATTTGGTGCGCTGCTGCTAGCGCTACCACTTATGTTAATCCTAACGGTAAAACTACTTTAAACTTGTCAGAAAAAGGAAACAATCGCAGCGGTTTTTACTTAACCAAAGTAGGCAATCGGGAATTTTTTGGCAATATTCAAATTACCCGTTCCGAAGGAGCAGCAGGCTCTTACTATTACAATGGGACTTTCAAAGACAGTGCGACAGGCCCTGGCAGAAAAATTGTTTGTTCTGGAGATATTGCCATTGTCAGGCGTCAAGTGGGAAGAAGCAGCCAATTGGGAGCCGAAGTTACTTGGAAGGTGAAAGCAGGAGAAAATTGTCCTTCTATTGGCCAGACATTCAAAGTAAATTTAGTCGAAGCTTTACCGCGTCCTAATGCAAGTGGCGACTATACTTCTAGCAATGCTAATACTTGGTCGAGTCCAACAAATGGTTTTGTAACTTGGCCTGCTTGGCGAGTCACCTCGCGAGATGGACAACTCAACTGCCGCAAGACCGCAAACGGAGCAATTCAACAAGTTTACCGCGCGGATAAAGATACAGTTGCTGCTGAACTCAGGGGAGCCAATGCGATTACGATGGCGAACGGTCAACCCTGGTTGCTGACAAGACAAGGCTGTTATGTGCGCGCTAATTCTCAATACGTTCAGCCAGTTTCTATGCCTGAATAAGTGTTAGTAAATAGGGAGCATCTCAATGAAAGCAGCCCTCCGCTAGAAATTGGAGTTTTGAGGCAATAGGCAGAAGGAAGGAGCCAGAAGAAGTATTTTTACAAATATGAGATGCTCCCTGTTCCGCTGTCAGAGCCACGCGGCTTACCAAAAGACATGAATCCAGTTTACAAGGAGTATTTTGAAAACAATTCTGTTGGGATAGAGCATCACTTTACTTGGTTTATACCAATTTTTTATGAGGTTGCATAGAATCCGATCCCCCCTAGCCAAGAGGGCGGGCACGGGGAGTAGGGGTCGCACCGCCCCTACTAAGGGGGGGACAAGATTCTTCTCAAAGTCAACCCCTACTCCCCAACAACCAGGGGGATTTAGGGGGATCGAGATATGTGCAAGTTCACATTAAATTGGTATTATGGTTCGGGAAGTTATTGAATATGATGGGGAGGGAATGTTTTTACCATGCACGGGTTATGTAGACCGTCGATATGCTTATCCGTTTCATAATTCAGGTTTTTTTTCACAGGATTTGCTAAACAATGAACCTGTTTATAAGTATAAAAAAGACAATACAACTGAGGTTTCACGGGTGGACACTTATCGAGATTATGTGGGTTGCGTAGAGTGGTAGATTGAAGAGTTATTGAAGCTAGGAAATCCAAAAGAAGTCCGCGTTATTTTGGGGCTTCACTACTAAACAATCCATCGCTGCATAACAATTGCCATGCAAAGGAGTACCATCTCATCCCTGTTTATCCTGCAAAACTTACATAGGGTGACAAAAGTTACGCTCGCCCGTTAAATAGAAACTCGCTCTCGTCATTAAATTAAAATTAAAGTGCTCAAAGAATCGCCGACTTTCCTGTTAAACAAAAACGTCGCACCATAGCTACAGCCTGCCAAGGAGGATGTCAATCAGAATAGTGGTATCGACAAGAGATAATCGTTAGATACTCGTCATCCACAGCATAAACTAATCGATTCGTATCATCAATTCGCCTCGACCAAAAACCAGCCAGATTCTCCCTCAGTGGTTCTGGCTTTCCCATCCCCTCAAACGGCAATCGGATTGTTGCCTCAATTAGCTTGTTAATTCGTTTTAACGTTTTCTTGTCTTGCCCTTGCCAATATAAATAATCGCCCCAAGCCTCATCCGTCCATGCTACCTTTCTAGTCATCCAACAAATGTCGCTCCACCACTTTCCCCTGCTTAAACTGAGCGATAGAACGCTCCAAATGGGCAGCATTGGCGGGAGATTTGAGTAAATGAACTGTTTCCAGCAAACTATTAAAGAACTCTAGCGACATCACCACGGCATCCTCCGCATCCCGTCTCGTGATGATGGTATAGTCCGTATCTTCCACTACTCTGTCTAAAACAGCCTTGAGGTTATTTCTCGCTTCGCTAAAAGAAACAATATTCATCAGAAAGAGGGGTTTGAAACCCCGTCCTTTTAGGACGGCTTTACATTGAGTTAAAAGATGCAGCGGGGTGGAGGGGTATGGTTGCCCCAAGGCGTGAGGTATGGTTGCCTCAATCTCCTTTCGGAGTAAAGTTAGCACGCGCCTTTGTTTAGTGAGCTTGTTAGGCCCAAAGCACTGTAAAGCGTGACCTTAGAACTGTTTAACTCTCAACGATAGAGCAAGGGACTAGCTACGCATCCCAGGGTATCGTGACTCAAAAAACGTAGTCAATTAAGACGCTTGGCTGGTCAGAACGGCTTGTTAGATCTCTCCTTCAAGCCTCATGCCTTTAGGCTGAGGTTCCTGACCTACTTGACATTTGTACTACTTACTGTACAAGTATAGCAATCCGCAATATATTTGGCAATCCGGATCTCATATCATGTCCGGTCAATTTACTGGTTCTATGGCTGGAGCCTGGGAACCGATACCTAGAGTCCGAGCCGAAGCCGAGCGAAAATTAAATTCGAGGCTCGCTTGTCGCTGTGGAGCGTTTCTTTCGCAAAGAACGAAAGTAACGAGTAAAACGAGTAAACCAGTAAATTCGATCGCGGCGAAGCATAATTTACTGGTTTTACTTCCAGGCTGTGTTACTGGTTTACGGGCTGTGCTTCTTAACCCATTTAAGCGACAAGCGAGCCGAAGCCGAGCGAAAATTAAATTCGAGGCTCGCTTGTCGCTGTTGAGCGTTACTTTCGTTCTTTGTGAAAGTAACGAGTAAGACGAGTAAACAACCAGTAAACGAGTAATAATTGAGGAGTGACATCTCCCACACTAATCCGAAGCGGATATAGTGTGGGCTTCCAAGACAATCCGGCTATCGCTTAGGAGGCTCTTGGCTTTAAGAACGGAATGCCCCACCGCTCTATTTTTAATCACAATTGCTGCATTATGGTCGCGGTCGAGACTGCACCCACAATGAGGGCAATCGTGCCAACGAATATGCAGCTTTTTCGGGACTTTCTTACCGCAATTAGAACAATCTTGTGAAGTATTGTAGGCGCTTACTGGGATAGCTAGCAAACCAGCATTTACGGCTTTGTTTGTTAGAATCGACTATTGCTTGACCACCCAGCGTCCAACACAGATTTAGCTAATTTTGTACGAGCTAGACCTTTGACGTTTAAATCCTCGTGCGCGATTACGTCATATTTTGATAACAGCCAATTCGCTGTCTTGAAATGGAAATCTTTACGCTTATCAGCTACTTTTTTGTGGCACTTCCCTAACTGCTTGACTGCCTTCTTCCTCCGGTTGCTGCACGAATTGCGTCGTGAAACTCGTTTTTGAGCAACTCGCAGACGTTTTTGAGCTTTGCGGTAATATTGAGGAATCGCGACTGTTTCGCCATCAGAAGTTGTTAAGAATTCCTTCAGTCCTACATCAATACCTGTTATTGAATCAGGATTAAAGTCCGGCTTGATCTCTGGAACCGTTTGATCTTCTAATGAGAGCGTCAAGTAATAGCCATCTGCTTTTTTAGTCACAGATGCGGTTTTGATTTTATACCCGTCAGGGATAGGACGATGCAAGACGACTTTAACTTTGCCGAACATCGGTAAGTTAATCAAGTTGCCCTGCAAACATTCCTCTTTTACCTGCGGATAAGTAAAAGTACGATAGCGATTGCGACCCTTGAAACGAGGTTTACCGCTACGCTTTCCATTGATATCGCCTTTGAGAAAACGGTCAAACGTTACCTTAACTCTTTTAACCACATCTTGAAGGACTTGCGAATAAATCTCGCTATACCAAGGATGAGTTTTCTTGAGTTGAGGTAACGTTTTCTTTTGCGAGTAATAATCGGGATTGTCCCGCAGTTCAGGTAGATAGCAAACGAGAGGACAAGCATTAACAGCAGAACGGTTTTGTTCGTACCAAGTAAATCTGTCAGCCAACAGATAATTGTACTGCGAACGCAGCATTGACAGCCATCTGTCTAGCTCAACTACCTGTTGTTTGGTTGGACGTAATTTGTACTGGTAAGCCGTTATCATGGTTGCCCTCCTTGAAAATTACGATAGCATAATTGTGTTCGCGTTAGCAACACGCACAATCACAGATAAAAATCTTCACATTCGACTATCGGAGAAACATCTCAGTAAACTGAGGGCGGTCGCGGCGGCGAGAGAACAAACTGTTACCCAGATGGTAGAGGCATGGATCGATCGACTTTTCCTGACATTTAATGACTGACTCGCCAACCTCCGTCAGTCGCGCATTCATCCCACACTGATTTATCGGGGGTACTCGGCGATGCCTCGATTAATCCCCCTCTAAATTCAGTGTGGGGATTCTGCTGTTTTAGCTAAAAAACTTAGATTTCTTCGTCCAAAACTTCTACATCATCTACATCATCTACATCATCTACATCATCTACATCATCTACATCATCTACCTCAATAGGAGCGACAGAATTAGCAGAAACTAGAGCACCAGTCTCAAGTTTCTTTTTAACTAGCTCCTCAATTTCATTTTTGAAATCGATGTTTTTCTCCATGTGCTGGATCACTTTGTCTCGTCCTTGAGCTATGTTCTCTCCGTTGTAGCTATACCAAGAACCTTTTTTGATGATTACTCCCATTTCGTCGGCCAAGTCAGTCAGACAGCCTAAAGTAGAAATGCCTTTGCCAAATACAATGTCAAATTCGGCAATACGGAAAGGCGGAGCAACTTTATTTTTAGCAACTTTAACTTTCGTGCGGTTGCCGTATTCTTCTGTACCTTTTTTCAAGCTTTGAATGCGGCGAATGTCAAGCCGCACGCTGGCGTAGAACTTGAGTGCGTTACCGCCGGTTGTTGTTTCCGGGTTGCCGTAAGTTATGCCGATTTTCTGCCGCAATTGGTTGAGGAAAATGACGGTACAGCCGGATTTGCCGATGTTGCCGGTGATTTTCCGCAAAGCTTGGCTCATCAAGCGCGCTTGCAAACCCATATGGGAGTCGCCCATGTCGCCTTCGATTTCGGCGCGGGGGACGAGGGCGGCTACGGAGTCAATTACTACGATATCGACGGCGACGGAACGGACGAGTTGATCGACTATTTCTAGGGCCATTTCGCCGGTATCCGGCTGGGAAACTAAGAGATTTTCAATATCGACGCCTAAAGCTGAGGCGTAGGTGGGATCGAGGGCGTGTTCGGCATCCACGAAGGCTGCGATACCGCCGGATTTTTGGACTTCGGCGATCGCGTGGAGAGCTAGAGTGGTTTTACCGGAACTTTCCGGGCCGTAAATTTCAATAACTCGGCCTTTTGGCAAACCGCCGCCCAAAGCAATGTCCAGTGTCAGGGCTCCGGTGGGAATGGTTTCTACCCTCATGCGAGTGGAGTCTCCCAATCGGACGATCGCCCCTTTGCCAAAGCTGCGCTCGATTTGGGAAAGTACGGAAGTTAGGGCTTTTTGCTTTTCTGAGTTTTCAGTGGAAGTTTTTATAGACGCTTCTTTTTTTGCCATTTGCGGTACGCGGGTAGACCCCTTGCGGAGCTTGTTGATTAACTGTACAACACGTATGTTAGCAGTTATTTTTGGGCTCTGGAGGTTCTGGGAGGATCTGGCTGAAGATTCTTGATTTTTGGGGTGGTTCAGCCTGAGCCAGCTTTCAGAAGGCTCTGAGCTAGAAGGTATTCGGCATCCGGCAGAGGGTAGAATTATTGTCTGTTAGGGGATGTAGTTGGTATCGATCGCTCTGGGAGTGCGGTTTACGATGGTCTACAGTTCCAAATTCCGTGAAGCGTAGCTATCCCGGAGGGAATCGCCACAATTAGGACAAGCATGGGATCTACAACACATCAAGACACATCTGTTAATAGCAAAAATTCCCGCTGGCTGATGAACTTATTGGCGATCGGCATTTTACTAGGTATCGGATTTCGGTTTTTTGAGATCGATCGCAAACTTTACTGGCACGACGAAGCTTACACATCAATCCGCGCCGCTGGTTTCACCCGCCAAGAAATCGACGACGAACTATTCCAAAACCGGATTGTTCCCGCACCAGAATTGCAAAAATATCAGCGGATTAAACCGGGAACTACAGAAGCAGACACAATTCGTTCTTTAGCACTAGAAGACCCGCAGCATCCGCCTTTATACTTTCTCATGGCTCGTTGGTGGATGCAGGAATTTGGCAGTTCTCTAACAGCATCGCGCAGTTGGCCAGCAATATTGAGTTTGCTGTCGCTGCCTTTGATGTACGCTTTAGCTCAGGAACTTTTCGCCTCGAATTTGGCTGCGTTATTAGCAACAGCACTTTTGGCTTTATCACCCTTTGACCTATTGTTTGCTCAGACAGCAAGGCAGTACAGTTTGCTGACAGCCATAGTTATTGGCAGCAGTTGGCTGCTGCTGAGAGCAGTGCGGTTGCGGGGTTGGCAAAATTGGGTATTTTACTCGCTGGCGATCGCCCTTGGTTTCTACACTCACCCTTTCTTCAGTTTAACACTCATCGGACACGGAGTTTTTATAATTTATTACTGGTTGTTTATCAAAAAAACTAAATTGCGAGGTCATGTAACTAATTCCCAATTCTTTTTAGCAGTAACAGCCGCTTTAATATTGTATCTTCCGTGGATTTACGTGCTGGCAACCAACCTGGGACGAGCATCAGCTACGACAGATTGGACGCGAGTATCTCCGGGTTGGCTGTATCTTGTTAAATTATGGACGCTCAGCTTTACAGCATTATTTTTTGACTTCGACTTAGGCTTTGATAATATCTGGACTTATTTGCTGAGATTGCCATTTTTGCTGTTAATTGCTGCTGCCATTTACCAAATCTGCCGCCGCACTAGCAGTTCAACTTGGCTGTTTATTTTAACATCAATTTTTGTACCTTTTTTGATCTTGGCGTTACCGGATCTAATCCTAGGCGGCAAACGTTCGGCCGTCAGCCGCTATCTGATTTCCTGCTTTCCGGGAGTGCAGCTAGCAGTTGCTTACTTGCTCGCAAGTAACGTGAAAACTCAGCAGCGGTTTTGGCAAGTCATTTTAGCCCTGGTATTTACAGCAAGTGTAGCATCCTGTACGGTCAGCGCTTTTTCTGATACTTGGTGGAGCAAAGACTTGAGCTATTTTAATGCTGAAGTTGCGAAAATTATTAACAAAGAGGCGATAGCTAACCGATCGATTAAAGATACAATTGTAATTAGCGATCGCGGCAACGATTTTACGAACATGGGAGATTTGCTGTCTCTGAGTTATTTGCTCGACAAAGACGTGCGGCTGATGCTGATGAGCCAGTCGCCAGATATGGAGATGCTGAACAAATATTCGGCTCCTCTGGTATTCCGCCCTTCGGAAAAATTGATCTCGGCACTCAAGCAAAATCAACGCCGCTTAGAGCCAATTTTGCAGTATGCCAGACTTTTTCGAGCGCGGCGAGCTTCTTAAACCAATTCCCAAAAGTAGTGATAGTGATACAGATAGATTGTACGCGAGCATTTGTAGGGATACCGCACCGTGCCGTCTCCGACGCTGTAGGGATAGGGCATTGCTCAAGGAGTGTCAACTTAAAGCTGAAAGCCCTGAGAAATCTCGTTTTTACGCTAAGTATAGATCCCCCTAAATCCCCCTTAAGAAGGGGAGTAGGGGTTGACTTTGAGCCATTTCCGGTTCCCCCCTTCTTAAGGGGGGCTAGGGGGGATCTAGGCTTAATAGTCAAACCGGAGTCTCTGACTGGGTTTAACGTGTTTATTGACACGAAGAAGGACACGGTGCAGTGTCCGTACTTATCTGGGCTGACACACCCGACATCATCAGCAATAATTATTTGAATACTTAGGATAAAAAGCAATGCAAGAGTTAAATAATTCATCTTCCGAATCCGCCCAGAAGTTTCGCAATCTTCAGACAGAATTACGCGAACGTTGGCGAGCAGTCGAAGAATTCGACGGCGGAGATTGTGACATTATTATCATTCCTTCTGTCAGCTTAGATCAGCAAGAAATGCAGAAAGTTGAGGGTGTTTACCACTACGAAGAGCGGCATTTATTTTCATTGATTCGCCTGCGAAATCCCCGCACGCGCTTAATTTACATTACCTCGGAGCCATTGCACCCGATGATTGTGGATTATTACCTGCAATTGCTGCCGGGAATTCCATTTTCTCACGCGCGCGATCGGCTTTTGCTGTTCAGTGCTTACGATGCTTCCGCCAAATCCCTCACCCAGAAAATTTTAGACCGTCCCCGCTTGATGGAGCGCATTCGTCAAGCAGTGCGGCCGACAAAATCTTATATGGTTTGTTATAACTCCACGCCCTTAGAACGCGAGTTATCTGTTAAATTGGGGATTCCTTTGTGGGCCAGCGATCCCGATCTGTTATACTGGGGAACAAAAAGCGGCAGCCGGCAAATTTTTAAAGAATGTGGCGTGCCTTATCCTGACGGTTCTGAGTTGGTTTTTAATGCGGAAGATTTAGCGGAAGCTGCGGGCGCGTTGTGGGAACGGCAGCCACATTTGCAGCGGATCGTAATTAAGTTAAATGAAGGTTTTTCGGGGGAAGGGAATGCAATTTTAGATCTGAAGTCCCTCGCAGGTAAAGCGCCTACAGAAAGAGCGAAGGCAATTGGCGATAGCTTCCATAATTTGCGCTTTCAAGCAACGGGCGAAACCTGGGAAAATTTTAGCAGCCGCATTCCCGAATTAGGGGCAATTGCCGAAGCATTTATCGAAGGAGAAGAAAAGTTCTCGCCCAGCGTTCAAGGCAGAATTGTCCCCAGCGGCGAAGTAGAAATTCTCTCAACCCACGACCAAATTTTAGGAGGCCCAGACGGTCAAATTTTCTTAGGTTGCCGATTTCCTGCCGACGAATCTTATCGAATAGCGTTGCAGGAATTGGGATGGAAAGTAGGGCAAAACTTAGCTAAAAAAGGGGCTTTAGAGAGATTTGGAGTAGATTTTCTCGCTGTAAAGCAATCCGATGGGAAATGGGAGCTTCAAGCAATAGAAATTAACTTACGTAAAGGAGGCACAACTCATCCGTTTATGGCTTTGAAGCTGTTAACAAACGGTCGGTACGATCGTACTACCGGATTATTTTACAGCCAGCAGGGCCGTCCGAAATATTATGTCGCTTCGGACAATTTGAAAAAAGAGCGCTATCGGGGATTATTACCGAACGATTTGATGGATATTATTGCTGACAATCAACTGCACTTTGACAGCGGTACTGAGACGGGCAGTGTGTTTCATTTAATGGGTTGTTTGTCGGAGTTTGGCAAATTGGGAGTGACGAGTATCGGCAATTCGCAGCAAGAAGCTGAGGAGAGGTATAACAAAGTTGTGAAAGTTCTCGATCGCGAAACCTCATACTAAATCTCATTTAACCATTAATTATTTGGTCGTGGAAAATGGCTAATAAGTAATTGGTACTTTAAACTGACAACCGCAGATTTTAATCTGCGGGTTGCGGGTTGTAGCTAATTTTTAGCGGGATAAAGGGGCGTGGGGTCGATCGACCCTGTGCGGTTGAGTGGCCAAAAACGCACAATTGCCCTACCGATGATATTTTGCTTGGGTACAAAGCCCCAGTAATGACTGTCACAGCTTGCGTTGCGGTTGTCGCCGAGCACCAAGTAAGAATTTTGAGCTACAACTACAGGCCCGTAGGGATACTGCGGAATTTCTTCAATATATTTTTCCTGTAGCGGCTGCTTGTTAATAAAAACTTTTCCCTCTCTGACTTCCACACTGTCCCCCGGCAGTCCGATCACTCGCTTGATATAGGCATCTTTGATCGGTGGTGGCTGTCCCGTGCACAAACTAGCCTGGTCAGGAGGCATAAATACGATAATATCTCCTCGCTGGGGCTCTTGGAATCGATAGCTTACCTTATCTATGATTAATCGATCGTTAATTTGCAAGGTTGGGAGCATCGAGCCGGTCGGAATGTAGCGTGCTTCGGCAACCAGGGTGCGGATACCAAAGGCTAAAAATGCTGCTAAGCCGATCGTCTTAATTCCTTCGATCCAAGGATTTTCGGTGTCTTGCGGAGGTTTTTCGTCGGCTGACTTGTCTAGACGAGTCATAGGGTATTGTAGTGACTGAGCTGGATACGAATTATAAACTTAATAATGCTTCCATGCTAGCACGCTGTTTACTGAATTAAGGATATCTTATGACTACCCAATCAAGTTTGTTAATCCGTCGCGCTCGCATTCTTTTGCCCAACGGTGAGTTTTTGGTAGGAGATGTGCAAATCTGCGATCGCAAAATTGTCCAAGTTGCTGCGGAAATTGTCGAATCTGGCGATCGAGAAATAGATGCGAAAGGCTTAACTCTGTTGCCCGGAGTAATTGATCCCCAGGTACACTTCCGGGAACCGGGTTTAGAACACAAGGAAGACTTATTTACCGCTAGCTGTGCTTGCGCTAAAGGCGGCGTGACATCGTTTCTGGAAATGCCGAATACGCGACCTCTGACCACAACCCAAGCTGCCTTAGATGATAAACTAAGTCGCGCTGCCGAGAAGTGTTTGGTCAATTACGGCTTTTTTATTGGGGCTACTCCTGAGATTTTACCCGATTTGTTGGATGCCAATCCGACTCCGGGAATTAAGGTGTTTATGGGTTCGATGCACGGGGACTTATTGATGGATGATGCAGCAAATTTAGAGGTAATTTTTGCGAAGGGCGATCGACTAATTGCGGTACACGCAGAAGACCAAGCTAGAATCAACCAGCGTCGTCAAGAATTTGCTGGTATTACCGATATTGCAGTTCACTCGCAAATTCAAGACAATCAAGCAGCTTTATTGGCAACTCAACTAGCAGTAAAACTTTCTAATAAATATCAGCGCCGACTGCATATTCTGCACCTATCGACAGGAGAAGAAGCTGAGTTTTTGCGCCAGGAAAAACCGAGTTGGGTAACGGCAGAAGTAACGCCGCAGCATTTGTTGTTAAATACCAGCGCCTATCAAAAAATTGGCAGTTTAGCTCAGATGAATCCGCCTTTGCGCGAGCCCCGCGATAACGAAATACTTTGGCAAGCTTTACTAGACGGCGTAATTGATTTTATCGCCACCGACCATGCGCCACATACATTAGCAGAAAAAGCTCAAGATTATCCGAATACGCCGTCTGGAATGCCCGGTGTCGAAACTTCTTTGCCTTTGATGCTGACCCAAGCAGTAGAGGGAAGATGTACAGTGGCACAAGTTGCTAATTGGATGTCGGCGGCAGTTGCTAAGGCTTATAAGATTCCGAAAAAAGGGCAAATTGCACCGGGTTTTGATGCAGATTTAGTCTTAGTTGATTTGGAGAAATACCGCCCGGTAGTCGGCGCAGAGATGGCGAGTAAGTGCGGCTGGAGTTCCTTTGAAGGATGGAATTTGACTGGATGGCCAGTTGTGACTGTTGTTGGAGGAAAAGTTGTTTTTGAAAATGGTAAATTGGATACAAATGTGAGGGGAGAAGCCTTGACATTTGACGCTGAGTAAGCATGAATTTAACTCAAATGTTATAATTGGGTATTCCCGCTCGCAAAGGCGATTTTACCCATGCTTCTCGAAGAACTAGAAACACAACTCCTGGCCTTAACTCCGACTGAGAAAGCTGAAGCCATACGGCTTTTAACCCAAAGTTTAAACAATAGCTGGCCAGGAATTACCAAAACTCCCGACGTGTGTGGCGGCGATGCTTGCATTGCCAAAACTCGCATCCCAGTTTGGCTGCTTGAAAGTTTTCGCCGTGAAGGTTCAAGCGATGCTGAACTTCTACAATTTTATCCCCATCTCCGCGCGGCAGATCTAGTCAATGTTTGGACTTATGCTGATGCACATCTGGAGGAAATCGAAGAAGCAATCTGCAAGAATGAGGAAGCCTGAGTCATGCTGAATTTGTATGCAGACGAACAATTTCCTTTGCCCGTTGTGCAATTGCTGCGCGCTTTTGGTCACAATATCCTGACTGTTCAGGAAGCAGGAAAAGCAGGACTTGGGATTCCAGATCCAGAGGTGCTAGCATTTGCTATAAGCAAAGATAGAGCTGTTTTGACATTAAATCGGTTTGATTTTATCGGGCTGCACAACCGACAGCCAGACCACTCTGGTATTATTGTTTGTACCAAAAATCGGAATGTAGAAATGTTGGCAACACGCATCAATGATGCTATTGCTGGTGAAGAAAGTTTGAGAGGCAAATTGATTCGTGTCAACCGTCCGCAGTAAGTACGCGCTGAGATGTTACACCATTCTCTCTTAACAGGCTGAGTGAGAATGGTGCAACATCTAAATTCGATCGCCCTGTCTCACTTTTCCCATTGCCCATCCAATAACTCGCCATTACCAATTACTTCAATTTGCCGCCCGTTATCTAGATAACTCAAAGAAATTTGCAAATAATTTTCTGGTTTGTACTGCAATCTTTCCGCCCATTCGATCGCCACAATTCCCAAATCCCTTTCTAATCCGTCCCAATAACTTTCTAAGTGCAAAGCCTCGGCTTCTTGGGGTTCTAGTCGATACAAATCTAGATGATACAGCGGAATTCGTCCTCCAAAATACTCGTTAATCAGCGTAAAAGTAGGACTTTCGATCGAGTCGGAGATTCCTAAACCTTCAGCGATACCTTGAACCAAGGTAGTTTTGCCTGCACCTAAATCTCCTTGTAATAAGATTACAGTGCCGGGGGGGAGCGATCGACCTAACGCAAAACCAAACTTGCGCGTAGCTTCAGCATCTGGAAGAGAAAGTATCATTTTAGTTATTTGTTATCTGTTATTAGTCATTTGTTATTTGTTATTTGTTACTCGTTTGGATCGGCCAATAACCAATAGCCAATAACATGAGTGAACAGTCAACTGTCAACTGTCAACTGTCAACTGTCAACTGTCAACTGTCAGCAGCTTAAATGTTTTGCGCGCGGCCGTACCAACGCAGCAACATCCCCGCCAACCTTTGCGAATTGTGGCGAATTAAACCCGTATTTTTATCTTCATCCATGACATTTGCGATGACAATTCGCCGCCCCAATTGCGTTACGGCTTCTCGATCGAGTACAACCGGATAAGAATCCTCCTGAGAATAGCGAATCAAAGCCTTTGCAGAAGGGACTTTTCCTTGAACTACTACAGCATCGAACAGCGGCCTGCCGCAAGCGCGGTCGATCGCCCGAATGTGGTCTGCAACACTGTATCCGTCAGTTTCCCCCGGCTGAGTCATAATATTGCAAACATAAATGCGCGGAACTTCGCTGTTGGCGATCGCATCAGCAATTTCCGGCACCAACAAATTCGGAATGACACTCGTATAAAGACTCCCCGGCCCAATAATGATAAAATCCGCTTCCCGAAGTGCTTGGGCTACCTTGGGCAACGCCGGAGGATTAGCAGGAGTGCAGCCAATTTTGATGATTTGGCCGTTAGCTTTTGTAATACTGGACTCCCCCTCAATCCTGCGGCCGTCAGCCAGTTCTGCCCACAAAGAAACGTCGCTCAGAGTAGCCGGCAGCACTTCTCCCCTCACTGCTAAAACTTTAGAACTCGCGGCGATCGCCTGTTCCAAATCTCCAGCAATATCGCTCATCGCCGTCAAAAACAAATTCCCAAAACTGTGACCCACCAAACCGTCACCAGCCCGGAAACGATATTGAAATAACTCAGTCAATAACTTTTCCTCATCTGCCAAAGCAGCCAAACAATTGCGAATGTCTCCCGGCGGCAATACCCCAATTTCCCGTCGCAGCCGCCCGGAAGACCCCCCATCATCCGCCACCGTGACAATAGCAGTGATTTTGGCGCTGTAGTCCTTCAATCCCCTGAGCAAATTAGAAAGACCGGTACCGCCCCCAATTGCCACAATTTTCGGGCCGCGGTGCAAGCGGCGGTGGTTGAGGAGTCGATCGACCAGTTCCTCATTCCCTTCGGGCATCAGCACTTGGGTAATAGAGTTCAAACTGCGAGTTTGTCCCCACAGAATTAATAAAATCCCGCCAGCAATCACGATCGGGCCCGACACGTAATTGGGAATAACTTCCGCAATCCACGCCAAAAAATTTCTCAATAATTGCAATAAGAAGAAAATGGGAGTCATCCCAGTCCAAATCGCTAAACCCAAAGTGGCAAGTACCACGCCGCTGGCACTAATCAGCAGCCACCGTTTCACTAACAGTCCGGGGGCTAACCACTTAAACCACTGGTGAACTCGCCCGTTCCGCAAAGAAGGGGGGTAAGGATTTCTGGATTGGGCAAAAACCTGCTTGGCTTTAGCCAAGACACGGAGGGCTTTAGGAAGTGAACTAATTGACATGGTTAATTAGTCTTAAGGGTATTGGAACAGCTCGATCTGACAAATTTACAATACAAGAGAGTTTTGATTCTGGCAGTCAATTTAAGTAATTAGTGATTAGTCATGAGTCATGAGTCATTAGGTAGACTGATGACTGAGGACTGATAACTTATTGATAACATGCTATGGCTGAGCCACTAATCGAACTCAAGGGGGTAAGTAAGTCCTTCGGCCAGAACCAGATCCTCGATCGAGTCGATCTGAGGATTTATCGGGGAGAGGCCCTGGCAATTATTGGCCCTTCGGGGACGGGCAAATCTACTATTTTGCGGATAATTGCGGGTTTGTTGGCCCCGGATGCCGGTGAGGTTTTTGTTCAGGGACAGCGCAGGGTGGGATGGGTGGACGACGTGGCAGATCCGATCGGAATTGGGATGGTGTTTCAGCAAGCGGCTTTGTTTGATTCGCTGACGGTGGAGGAGAATGTCGGTTTTTTACTTTACCAGCATTCTAAGCTGCCGCGCCGCCGCATTCGGGAATTGGTGGAGGAAAAGTTGGAGATGGTGGGTTTGCCGCGAATTGGCGAACGCTATCCGGCGCAGTTGTCTGGGGGAATGAGGAAGCGGGTAAGTTTTGCCCGCGCTATCATGGCGAATCCTGATAATGACAGGGATAATCCAGAGGTTTTGCTGTACGACGAACCGACGGCGGGTTTAGATCCGATCGCTTCGACGGTAATTGAAGATTTAATCCGCGACTTGCAGGCTGCCCAAGGTGTTTGCAGCACTTATGCGATCGTCACTCACCAAGACAGTACCATCCGCCGCACTGCCGATCGCATCGTATTTCTCTATCGAGGCAAAGTGCAGTGGGAGGGAACTGTCAATGACATTGCATCGACAGATAATTTACTTATCCGACAATTTTTTAGCGGCAGTGTTACTGGGCCAATTCAAGCGCTTGGATAGTCAATTGTCAATTGTCAGTTGTCAGTTGTCAGTTGGCCGTTGTCAGTTGGTCGTGGTCAATTGTTTGTCTTGTTGGGAGATAGTATATGTCACAAACAAACTTTCAGAAGTTAGATGTTTATAAATTAGCTGAAAAATTAGCTGATGAAATTTGGAATATTGTTATAAAATGGGACGCATTAGCAAAAGATACTGTCGGCAAGCAAATTATTCGATCGGCTGATAGTATTGGTGCTAATATTGCTGAAGGAGATGGTCGAGGTAGCTATCAGGATCATCGGCGATTTATCAAGATTGCCAGAGGTTCTTTATATGAAACAAAGCACTGGTTGAGACGGGCTTATACTAGGCAACTACTAACAAGTACGCAAGTAGAAACACTCAAGCCAATTATTGACGAACTCTCGCCAAGGCTAAACGCCTATCTAAAATCTATAGGCAACACATCAGACAAAAATTAACAACTGCCAACTGCCAACTGCCAACTGCCAACTATCAACTATCAACTGCCAACTATCAACTGCCAACTGCCAACTGTCAACTGCCAACTATCAACTGCCAACTGCCAACTGCCAACTGCCAACTATCAACTGCCAAAGGAGGTAATATGCAATCGCGAACTGTAAGAGAAGGTTCTGTCGGGTTCTTAATTTTAGTAGGAATCGGTTTATTTGGCGGCTTAGTGCTCTGGCTGCGGGGCGTGCAAATAGGGAACCGCAGCTACAAATTCGCCGTAGAATTTGGCAGCGCCCAAGGAATGCAAATAGGCACGCCCATCAGGTATCGTGGGGTTGCCGTCGGTAAAATTACCGCCCTCCAACCGGGTTCCAACGGCGTAGACGTGACGCTGGAGATTGCCCCCGGTACTTTAGTGATTCCCAGGGATGTTACGATCGAAGCGAATAAATCGGGTTTAATTGGCGAATCGTCGATCGACATTACCCCCAACTCGATTTTGCCAGAATCATTACTTACCGCCAATCCCGTTAGTGCCGACTGTCCCCCGGAGATTATCTGCCAAAATTCGCGCTTAAAAGGTCAAGCGGGAGTCACTATCGACGAACTAATTAAATCCACAGTCCGCCTAGCTAATTTCTACACTGACCCCGCCCTGTTTAACAATCTTAAATCTCTTACCGAGAATACAGCCAACACAGCTAAAGGTGCAGCTAAACTCACTCAAGATTTATCGACTTTAACTAAAACGGCACAAGCGGAAATAAAAAATTTGAATCAATCTGTAAGGGGAGACCTTGGCAGCTTAAATCAATCATTAAAAACTGAAATAGCAAGTTTAAATCAATCATTAAAGGGGGAAGCAAGCACCTTAAATCAATCATTAAAGGGGGAAGCAAGCACCTTAAATCAATCGCTCAAGACGGAAATATCAGGAGTTGCCGCTGATGTTTCTAAAGTAGCAGCTACGGCGGACAGTTCCACAAAAGCCGTATCTGCAGCTGCGATTAATTCTGCTAATTCAGTAACTCAAGCAGCCAATCAAATTACATTAACAGCCAACCAAGTCAATTCTTTAGTAGCAACCAACCGCGGCAGTTTAGTCTCAACTCTGAATAACATCAATCAAAGCAGTCAGGAACTGCGGGTAGCTGTCAGCAGTTTGAGTCCGACAATTAATCGAATCAACCAAGGACAATTGCTGAACAATTTAGAAGTTTTATCAGCGAATGCTGCCCAAGCTTCTAGTAATTTGCGAGATTTATCCAGCCAAGTAAACAATCCCGCCAATTTGCTATTATTGCAGCAAACTCTAGATTCTGCACGAGCTACATTTCAGAACGTGCAGAAAATTACTTCCGACGTGGATGATTTGACGGGAGATCCGGCTTTCCGCAACAATATTCGCAGGTTGTTCAACGGATTAGGAGGCTTGTTGGGTTCGACAGAACAACTGCGACAGCAAGTTAAAGTGACTCAAACATTAGCCCCCCTTTCTGAGAAAGTAAATGCGAGTACACATCCCAGAGATTCATCAGTAGATCCTGGATTTCCTCGCTTGCAAAAACAGCCCAAATTGCCTGTTATACCTTCTCAAACTGCCCGGTCAGTAGAACCAGTTGCTCCCGAAAAGACCCATTAAAACAGGGTATCATTGAATAACCGCCCTTGCACAAAAGTCAGGGCTGTTTCATTCTCGGTAGGGGCCGTGCCCCCGTGCCGGCCCTCTTGGTCTGATCTGCCGATCGAATCCTCTAGGTCGGGGGTAGGCACGGGGAGTAGGGGCCGTGCTACCCCTACAAAATTCATGTTTTTGGTGAGAATGAAACAGCCATTGCACAAAAGTGGCGATATACTCTAATTAGTAACCAGCGCAATACACACCCAGATTACAGCTAGTTAATAAGGTGCGCCTTTCGCACCCAGGCATTAAAGTTATTGTCCAAATCCTATTAACAAAAAACTCTTTCTATCGAAACAAAGAAAACCAATGACGCAAACATTATCGAAACCGGACGTAACCAAAAGTCAGTATAATATAACTTGGGAAAAATTGCCAGATGACTTTAAATTACCAGACGATCCCGTGGAAAACATCGACCAACCACTTTTAGCTGCGGCCTTGCGAGAAGCTTTGGATCTCGCAGGATTTATCCTAGCTTCAATGCTAATAGCTTCCAATTTTGGACTCTGTGCCAAAGTTAACGGCAAAACAGTAGTAAAAGCCCCTGATTGGGTGTACGTTCCGTCGGTATTGCCAGCAGAACCAGGAGAAGTTCGCCGCAGTTATACGCGCAATGCTGAGGGAGAAGTACCTGCTGTAGTGATGGAATTTTTATCCGATACTGACGGCAGTGAATATTCAAATAAACCGACATATCCTTACGGAAAATGGCGGTTTTATGAGCGAATTTTGCAAGTGCCGATTTATGTAATTTTTGAACCTAAGTCGGGAGTATTGGAAGTGTACAGACTCTCTGCGTCGGGAGAATACGAATTGCAAGAACCGGATGCTAATCAGCGATTCTGGATAGAATCAATGGGTTTATTTCTGGGGGTTTGGGAAGGTGAAAAATCTCAGAGAACGGGTTATTGGTTGCGCTGGTGGGATGAGAATGGCAATTTGCTGCTGTGGGGTGCGGAACGGGTGGAACAGGAACGCCAGAGGACCGAAGAGGAACGCCAGAGGGCCGAAGAGGAACGCCAGAGGGCCGATCGATTAATGGCATACTTGAGAAGTCAGGGCATTGATCCTGATGGCATTTGAAGGTGTAGGGTTCGCGCGATCGAACAACAGTTAATAAAATTGAGAAAATAGTTGCGCTCTCAAAAGCTTAATCTAAAAAAAGGATAAGGAGAAAACATGACACAAACAGCAGTCAAAAACTCTGTCACCGATAGTTGCCTGACTCTAAGAGGAGTGAGTTGGTCGCAATTTGAATCGCTAGAAGCCGCTTTTGAGTCTGTCGGCGGTATCAAATTTGCTTACTTAGATGGAATTTTAGAAATTATGACAGTTAGCCCCGAACATGAAGAGACAAAGGGTACTATCAGGGCTTTATTAGAAGCATACCTGAGAGAAAAGGGCATCCGGTTTTATATCAAGGGCGGGCCGACTTTGGGTAGTAAAGAACTGGGGGCGAGAAAGGAGCCTGATGAATCATATAATTTGACGACTAAAAAGGCAATTCCCGATTTGGCGATCGAAGTTGTATTCACCAGCGGTGGCATCGATAAACTTCAACTATACAAGCGGTTAGGCATACCTGAAGTCTGGTTTTGGGAAGATGGAGTGCTGAGTATCTATTATTTGAGGGAGGAGTACGAAAAAGTCGATTGCAGCGAGTTGTTACCGGAGTTAGACATTGCTTTGTTAGTGAGATATGTAACTTACTTCGATCAATATGATGCTGTTACTGAATTCATTAAGGCTTTGCGGGAATAGTTCAAATCAACTTTAAATATAACTCGAATCAAGGAGCGATTGACATGGTTCAAGCATTAACAAAATCAGTAACATTTGACGAATTTATTGCATGGTATCCGGAAAATTCCGAATACCGCTACGAACTGCACAATGGAGTAATTGTTGAAATGCCCAAAGGAACTGGCCAACATTCAGAAATCTCTGGCTTTCTCAATATAGAAGTTGGCGTTGTATGTCGCAATGCCCGATTGCCCTATTTCCTTCCCAAAGAATGTGTCCTTAAACCCGATCGCGACGAATCAGGATATGAGCCAGATGTCATCGTTCTCGATCGACAGCAAGTGATAAATGAACCGCGTTGGGCAGCAGAATCAATTATCACAATGGGTTCGTCGGTGCGTTTAGCAGTAGAAGTTGTTAGCACTAACTGGCAGACTGACTATCTTACTAAACTACGCGATTATGAAGAAATGGGCATTCTTGAATACTGGATTGTGGATTATTTGGGATTGGGCGGGAGACGCTACATCGGCAATCCCAAACAACCTACGCTTTCGCTTTATCAATTGGTTGATGGGGAGTACGAGTTGACGCAGTTCCGGGGAGAGGAGAGAATTGAATCGGCTGTTTTTCCAGATTTGAACTTGACTGCTCAACAGGTGTTTAACGCAGGAATTGTTAATGAATAAGGAGCGAGTTTGCTAGGACTACAACAATATTAGAAGAAAAATTAGATCGGCCACTGCTATTTCCCGGATTAACCTGGCAATAATTCAAAATCTTAGCACCGATTTGGGATATTCTAGGTGTTAAATTGTCGTTTTTAGCGGGAGTGCTGGAGATAGAGAAAATGCCTGGAAGAAAACACGAAATAGCTAAGGAGAGAATAGGTGATTTTCGGCAAATATATTTGATGAAAGCAGATAGAGATTACACTCCAACAGGTTCGATGACATTGGAAAGCGAAGAAGGTTTAGTCAGAAGGGAAGCAGATAAATCATAGGAGTTGGGTGCTAATAGGGAACGTCCAGATTTGGCGATCGAAGTTGTCGTCACTAGCGGCGGAATTGATAAGGATCGTCAATTAAATAATTTCCCTTTTTTCTTGTGGGATGGGCGTGCCGCCCGCCCAGTAAG
>NZ_JAUBUJ010000045.1:0-61948 GCF_036705405.1 Microcoleus sp. B13-B6 | reverse complement strand
GATCGGCAAATCATGCGGGTATTGCTAACAGTGATGGCGTAATTACCAAGTGGGGTACGTTCGAGAAGTGCTACTCCCACACCGAACTCAAACACTTTATTGAAGATACTTTGGGCGTACCTGCTCGGTATCTCACTCACAATACCTACACCGTTTCTTACAACTCTAAAGCTCTTTCCCTGATAATCTACCCAAGATTTTTTCCTTGAAAGGCAGCCTGTCCCCGCCATTTGGAGGGGGCTATTTTAATTATCCAAAACCACCGGATTTGGTGAGGTCAGACTTAAACTGAAGCCAATACTATCATTTTGTAACGTAATAAAAGCCAGCGTTTATGAAGAAAAAATCCTCAATACCAGATGCGATTCTGGCTATAGATTTTGGCGGCTTATCTACTAGAGTTTTCTGCCAAAGCTCGCAAGCAGGCAGTAAAGCGAACTCCTTTGTAATGGAATCGCAGGTGGGGCCAGTGAGCCAAGACATAGCCAATTGTTTCACACAACCCAACCTCGCATCAGCATCTCCCGAAAATATTGCTTGGGTGGCAATTGGTAATGAATGCCGAGCCGTTGGTTACCTAGCAGCATCGCAATTCAATGCTCACATCGGTTTAGCGGGACTGAAGTACAGTAGCGCTTTGTACAAAGCTCTAGCAGCTTTGTGGGTAGTGTCGCGGAAGTTAGATTTAGGCAGTCAATTTAGCGCTGCGATCTCCGTTTTCTTGCCCCCAGGCGAGTTTAATGACTCCAAGCAATTTTTTGAACTCTTAAGTCAATACTCTGCTTCATTTGAAACACCCACAGGCAAGCTCTCCGTTACCCTGGACAAAACCCAAGCTTTGCAAGAAGGCGGCGGCATTGCTTTGATCCACAACAGTAATTTAGGTTCAGCCTTCAAGCAGCGGGTAACTGCCTTTGTTATGGTAGGATTTCGCAATGCTTCGGTAATAGTTTCGGCACGCGGTGCTGTCGGTAAGGGCAAAACTTCAGACTTAGGAATGGTAAGGTTGGTGGATCTAGTTCAAGAGCGAACATCTAACTACGATGCTTCCCGTTTGGCTTTATCAATCGCTCAAGCGGGCGTAAGCTACAACCGCCCTTACTTTTACCGAATTGCTCGGAATCGAGAGGAAACAGCTAAAGATCGAGAAGTTGACCAATTGATTGAAGCAGTCAAGCTGTCTCGCTTCGACTACGCTCGAATGCTATCTCATTGGATTAATGAAGTGCTGCCGCCCGATTTAGATGAAATTGTATTTTGCGGGGGGACTTCTGAATATATGAAGCCAGAACTGCGAAATCAGTTTTCTCCTTATTCGCTGTCTTGGCACGCAGGCATAACAGTGCCAAAAACACTTGACCCTGATGGTTTAGGTTGCCGCATAGCTGATGTTTACGGACTATTTTCTTACTTCAAATCTCAGTTTGAGGTACTGAGGCAAAGCTCTGTTGCGGCAACTTCTCAGAGGGCAGAAGATACAACTTCTACTTCAGGAGATGCTCCACTCCCTCCAACTGATATACAGAGTGTAAAAGAATGTGCTGAACAATCTATCAAGCCCAAATCTGAACAATCTACCAAGCCCAAATCTGAACAACCTACTCACCCAAAATCCGAGCCACCTACTCAATTAAAAATTGAGCAATTTACTCACGCTAAATCCGAGCAATCTACTGAACAAAAATTTGAGGAATCTACTGAACAAAAGACTGAAGATATTACTGAACAAAAATTTGAAGAACCCGCTGAACAAAAATTTGAGGAACCCACTGAACAAAACACTGAAATTATTACTGAACAAAACAGTGAAGTTTGCGCTCAACAAAATGCTGATTCAAGTATCAAAGATAGCTGCTTAGATGATTCTAATAAATGGAGTGAGGAGGAGGAGTCGTCCAATACAGAACCTTCATTAGAGGAATCAGAAGCAAACTTAGATGCAGCTCTCTTATTGGGAGGACCCTACCGAGGTGCTGGAAAGAAGGTGAGGAATTATGCCTAGAAAACGTTACAAGGAATTTTGCTGGCGCTGTCAAGTTTTGCCAGATTCCGAAGACGCTATCTTGCTATCTTACCTGCAAAATCATCCTTTTTTTAGTTTACAGGAAACGATTTTACCTCTAATCAAAGCGCGGTGGCTGTTAGCATCATTACGCAATAGCGGTAGTCATTCTAGTACAGAGTTAGAGTATTTGAGGCGAGAAAGCATTAATTTTTTGCTTAGGCAGATAGATGAAGTTTGCCGAGATGCGGGATTTAACTGTACCGAGTTAGGAGTAATTGCCCCTGGTATTTCTTCGGGTTTAATTCCTTTAGCTACTTTCCCTCACTTATCGAATTCAGGTGCATCTATTGCTACGGAATTAACTGCCCCTGAGAGTTCAAATCCCGCAAGTTTGCCCGAAGAAAAAGAACCAGAGGAATTTTCGGGAGAAGTTGAGTTTGAAAACAGCGCATTTAACTTAGCTGGTTTCGATCCGGCAATGGTCGGGCCTAGCTTTAGTTAAAAATTATTAAGTCTTGAATAGACATCGACATCCAGCAAGGAGGAATGAAATGACTAACATGATTCACTTGGTTGACGGCGAGAAAGGTGGTGTTGGCAAGTCGATGCTAACTCGGATTCTGGTTGAATTCAATCAGAAGTATGAACTGCTGTACACGTTAATTGATGGCGATTTTCAAAATCCTGACGTGCAGCAGCGCTATCCTGAACACAATGCAAAAATCGTAGCTTTAGTTGAAGATGAAGAGAAGTTTTTCGATATCGATATTATTTTTGAAACAGCAGTAGAAACTCCTGTAATTGTCAATTTACCAGCTCGGGTTTACAACATTATCAACAAATGGATTGACGAAGCTAATTTAACCTCTCCTGATTTTAAAGAGCAGTCAGGAGTTGACGTATGCAAGTGGTTTATTTGCGGTGGCACGACGGACAGCATTGAAATGTTTATTGACTCTTTCAACTACTTTGAAGGTCAGCTCAATCACATTTTTGTCCGCAATTTTGGAGTTTGCAAAGATTGGTCGCACGTACAAAGCCATAAGGAAATGAACAAGCTCATTAATAATTACCGAATTCCTGTGGTAGATTTGCCGGCTCTGAGTGCAAGAGAGCGCAAGTTTATTGATACGAAGCGGTTGTCATTTTCTCAAGCAATGAAACACTCTGAATTCTTCTTGATTAGTCAGCAGCGATTGCATACTTTTCTGGAAGACTGTTTCCGTCTGATAGAAGATGTAGGTTTGTTTAACAACGCACCCAATCGCAATAAAAAAGAAGTTATCGCGCCCTATGAACAAAAAAAAAATGAGGAAATGCAGATAGAAAATGAGCCCCAAAATGAGTAACAAAATAAGCAACAGGTTGTAAAGTCTCAGGAGGCTGTAATTTGTAAAAAAGGTATCGTAAGCTTTTAAGAATCTAAATTAAGGCTTACGCACAGACTCTACTGATAGGGTGTGCCGAAACCAGCCCGCTGGCTGAGTGCAATCAACGCAGTTGTGTTATCCCAGGCGTTGGATATTAGCAATAAACGTTGTTTATTGCGTTTAAATTCTGAAAAGAAGAAGATTGATCGATCGCCCGCTACGAGATTTCCAGGGTTTCAAAAACTTCTTCACCACTGGGCCAGCGGGCTGGGTGGGCAGAAACACATCTTAATACTACAGATAGTGTCTAAACCGATAATTTGCGGGTATTCCTGTAAATTTTACAGTCATATCAATTCCGGTTGCACTCAGACATGATGTTGACTGTTGACCCTTCGACCCTTCGGCTACGCGGTTCCTGAGCGTAGTCGAAGGGCAGGGCGACGCTCCGCTCAGGGCGACGCTGTTGACTGTGAATCGAACAACTGAAAATTGCGCCGAGATAGGTGGCGACTTGTAACAATCATTCATAAATTGCCCTCTAATTTATCACCTGACGATGCAGCCGGAAACGAGATCAATGGGTGATGAACTCGTTAGGAGACGGACAAAATATGAGTTCACACTATAGAATGCGCGAAGCAGAACAGCATAAAGATTAGGATTTTGATTAGGTAGGAGGTTAAATGTCCGATCGACTTTTAGAAGAACTTTCCGAAGTTGACTCTGAAGAGTTTGGCGAGATATTGGAAACGCCAAGGGAACAGGGCAGACTTAATAATACCAAAAATAATTCCATACAATCCGCTGAAAATTCGCAAAGTTTGCCCGATTCTCCAGATACATTCCCAGAAGATGCAGTAGAAGAAAAGTTGAAATCCGATGGGAGTAAGCTAAATGAAAAGGAGTTTTGGGAACTCATAGACGATGATTCGAGGGAAAGAGAAGCTCTGAACAGAGATCCTTTATCTGCCTCTCCCATGTACGAGAGAGATACTGAGTCACTAATCAGCCAGGTACTCAAGGGCAAAGACTCCAAATTTCGCTCTCATGTCATTCAGACAGCTTACCGATACGGTCTCAATAAAAATGACCCGCTTTTTATCGTATTGCTGGCTACAGGTCAACTCGAACTGCTGTTAGAAAAAAAACCACAAGAGATTGACCAGTTTTTCAAGAATTGGCAATCTCAATGGCAAGGTGATTTGAAAGATTCTCAAGCTGTTATTTCTCAAGAACTGGAACAAGTTCGGCAGCTTACTGAAAATTGGGAAAAAGAAAGCAGGGAGTTTTTAGAACGGCAGGGAAAAGCGGCTGTTAAGGTGCAACATCGCCACATTTCTAACTCAGTTTACACCCTAGTGCGACAAGCAGCTTTAGAGAAAGTTGCTCACGATATTTGGTCGGTGATTTTTGGGAGCGGGGTGGTGTTAGGGGCAATGGCGATCGGCGCTTTTATCGGGTTAGCTGTGCCCCGGTTCATTCCACCGCCTGAACTCGACCCAAAAGGGCCGCGCCAGCTCACTTTAGAACAAGCTGTAGCTCTCGAATGGGGGCTGAGCAAAGAGGGTCAGTTTGCTCGCAAGAACGCGGATACAATTCAGTGGGCAACAAGCAATGAAGGGAAATATGCTCGCCAACTTATGAGCTGGAATCAAGCTTTGTTGAGCGAGAAAGGTGGCAAAAAATTGTGTGAAACTGAGATAAATCGATTGGGGGTGACGCTGACAGTAGAGGGTAAACCTGCACAAAAAGGATTTTGTACTTTGTGGATTCGCTCCCCTCAAGAACGAGAGTTTGTTCCTTGATGGCAAATACTAAAGTCTTGAATGGGATGTAAATAAGTTAGCTTAACAGGAGAAATCTATGATTGCCAATTTGAACAATCAGCCGTTACCTGACCAAAATCAGAAGCAAGTGCAGTCGCAAATATCGGGTGTTTTAGTTGCACTAGACGACCCATTCGATAACATGGTTTGGGATTACTGTTTGAGTCAAACATACCCAATATCGGAACAGATTAAGATTGTACTGAGTGCTTTCTGGGGGCCGTTTGCTGCTAAAAATGCTAGCAAGTCTCCTGAGCGAGTGCGAGCGATCGCTTGTTATTCACTGCGACAATTAGCAGCTCAACAAAAATTGATTGGCTCAGTGTTTGAACTGTCAAGTGAATCAAATAAAATTTCCGAAGTTATTGCTGTTCTCAAAAGGGAAAATAGTTGTGAGGCACTCAATCAAGCTTGTGTGTGTTCTCAATATGTTCTAAATACTGCAATTCGGTGGGAGTAAGAACCGTTGCTCTTTCTAACAAGTTGAGGATTTCTATCTCAAAAGGATCTAGATTTCCTAATTGGTGAAGTCGGCCAGTGCGATCGCAAATTTCTTGAAGTCCGGGTTGATTTTCGAGCGGTACAGCAGTAAGAGCCGAGTGTTTGAAGGTATGCAAATTCATGGCAAGAGTAGGGATGTGCCGCATCCACACGGTAGCCGTTTTCTCGCCCACTGACTGAATGCGCCCCAACCGACCGTTAACGTCCTGGCGATCGGGCGCGTACACTTCCACCAAGGAACCAATTTTGAGCGTCAGGTGGTGGGCGATCTTAGGTTCGCCTTCAGGTTTTACTTTTTTGTCGCGCCCCTGTAAAGTTTTGGCAACCTGAGCCGGATTGCTGCGAGTGTCGTTTGCCAAAGCGATGACCTGCTTCTTGGTCAGCCCAGCAGAGCGATTCAGTATTTTCCACTTCACTTCGTCCCCTCCAATAAAACTGAGAGCATCCACAGCTCGAGTAAATTGGGCATCCCGGTAAATCGTTCTGGGGGAAGCTTTGAACCGTTCTCCTAACTCTCGTGCTGTTTTGTCTGTCAAGCTGCCATTTTGACAGCTTGCTCCTTCTGGCATTGTTTTGTCTGTCAAGTGGTCATTTTGACAGCTTGCCTCATCTGGCATTGTTTTGTCTGTCAAGCTGCCATTTTGACAGCTTGCTCTATCTGGCGATACTTTGTCTGTCAAACTGTCAAAATGACAGTTTGCCGAACGCTTGCCCCCGTGAGATTCCTTGGTCAGCTCGTACCAGGTGCCGCGCAGGTAGCTAACGGATTCTGGCGTCAAGCTGCGCCGTCCCAGTTGGTTGGCGATCGTCCAGACCTTGACTGCATTCCGACTGTCAAAAGACATCTCTACAATTTTGTATGGTATGCCGTGCGCGGTACAGATGGCGAACCTGTTGTGGCCGTCGATGAGAAGCTTTTCCTCGGCCCAGACTACTAACGGATCGCGGCATCCTTCCTCCAGAATGCTCGCTTGCAGGGCGGCTTTTTCGTCTTTACTCAGGGGAGGAATGAGAGATTGAAATTCGGGGTCGATTCGCAGTTGTTTCGCAGCACAAGAGGTACACCCTCCAATACCCCCCGGCAAAACAATTAACGCTTGCGGCTCCCGATCGTCTGCTTCTGATTGCATTTGACGCATTCCTGGCGAGTTTGTTGAATGCAAGGCTCGCCCGCGCTCGACCGCAACCGGAGTAGGGGAGTCAGCGCGGGCAGGAATTTTCTTGAACTATTCAACACTAACATAGTTATCGTCGAGAAGCCTCCAGAAAATGCGAAAATAGTAAAAAAAAGGAAATGCTATCCACGCTATGTCACCTAGGAAAGGAATTCACCCCCATCCCAACTCACTAGCCAACCTCAACCGCTCTGGGGGACAACCCCGCTATGAAGAACCCAAGAAGCAAAGAAATATTCAGGTAACATCGGTAGGATGGGAAGGAATTCGCGCGATCGCCATTGAACGCGGATTGAGTCTCAACGAGTTGATAGAACAGATTGGCCGGGGTCTGATTCCCCTTGGCAATGGTGAAAAAAGTAACTAATTGCCAGATATGGAAAGAGAGGTTAGAGCAAAAAAACTTTCTATCAACTAGTTACGAGAAGTTTTATTAATAGTAACAACGGTGTTTTTATCGGTTAAAAAATGTTCTAACTTACGGTATTGTGCCCTGCCAATATATCAGGAAAAAATATAATGGTTCAATCACATCCAAAACTTATAACTGTTGATGAATTTATTACAAGCTACGGCGACAGCGATTGCTACGAACTGATTGATGGTGAATTAACCGAAATGGAACCAACAGGGCCGCACGAACAAATATCCGGTTTTCTGGGACGAAAACTGAATGTAGAAATTGACCGCCTGGATCTACCCTACCTTATCCCCCCTCGCTGTCTCATCAAACTATTAGGAACAGCAACAGCATTTCGCCCCGATGTGCTTGTATTAAACCAAACTCGACTAATTAATGAACCTTTGTGGCAACAAGAACCTGTAATTACATCAGGTTCCTCAATTAAACTGATTGCTGAAGTCGTTAGCACCAACTGGCAGAACGATTACGCCCGCAAAGTTGAAGATTACGCCATACTAGGAGTGCCTGAGTATTGGATTGTTGACTATCTGGGCATTGGCGGCAGAGAATATATTGGCAAACCCAAACAGCCGACAGTTACAATTTGTACGCTGCGAGAAGACGAGTATCAAAAACAGTTGTTTCAAAATGACGATCTGCTTATTTCCTCAATCTTTCCCGGCTTGCAATTAACAGCGCAACAAATCTTCGCGGCAGGCAGATATGCTGCTATCTAGCTTATATCCAGGTAACGTCGGTAGGATGGAGAGAATTCGTGCGGTCGCAATGGAACGGGGATTGAGTCTCAACGAGTTGAGCAAACAAATGGGCAAGGGTCTGATTCCCCTTGGCGCTGAAGAAAGTAACTAATAGCTTGGTCAGGAAAAGGAGGGTGCCTTCAAAAAAACTTTCTATCAAATCGTTCCCATAAGTTGTTTTGAAATAAAAGACTAATTGGCTTGTTGATTCCCCGAGCGTGCTAACTAACTTTCAAAATTTGCTCAATTAGGGAGACAAATTGCTGCGGTCGATGCTTAAAATGCTTCTTGATTTGAAATTTTAACGAATCTGCTGGCACATCTTTTTTGTTGAGTTTCAGGCGAATATGCTCACTTCGTGGGAGAGTGGCATTGAGCGCTCGAATAACGGTGCGGCATTGTCGAAGAGTCAGGCTATCGACTTGAATGAAAGGTAGATTTAATGTGTCGGTATCGAGTTGAATATTAGAAGCAAATTCGGCTTTAAATTGTAGCGAAGAGGTGAGGCGCTGTTCTTCTGTGGGTTCTGGAGTTGCTGCACATTCGGTAACAGCAGGAAAGGAAGCAATTTCATTGAGAAGAGGCACAAAATCTGGGGCAAGTTCTGCTGAGAGTTTTTCAGAAGGATTCATTCGCTTCGATGCTAACAGCGTAGCGATATAGTGAACAATTAAGCCACCGTAACCAAAAATTACCACAGTTTCAATTGTGAGGGTGAGAAAATGCTGAATATGTTCGTACATGATTATAATTTATTTGCAAGTGGAACATCTCTCAAACGCGCTCGCGTTTAATATCAAAACCTTACTAAATCCTTCTGAGAATGCGATCACAAATATCGCAAAGGGAACTGGTGTGGTGGGTGGGCGGGCAAAACAAATCCTGCTCCAAGCAGGATTTTACCCCCTTTATTGGGGGTCGTCATTGATTACTTGATAAAATCATCAATCTCTTCATTATCGTCAGTTGCCTTTTTCTTATGAGAAGCTTTGACTGCCGAGTCGATATAACGGAAGTGCAAGTCAATCACTGCTTGCTCAGATGAAAGCCAGTAAACGTTGCTCAAGATTTCTTCAAGCATCTCGTCAGCCGAGTAGCCTTCATATTGCTTGTTAAACCAAGTATTGAACGCTTCCCAGTCAAGAGCTTTACCTTTCTGCAACTGTCGTTGTTTGGCACGTCCAGTTAACTCGCGGGCAACGTGCAAAAACATCTCGAAGCGCTGTTCTTCAAGAGTTTCTGCAAATTGCTTTTGCATCGGAGTTGGAGCGGATTTGCGATTAGCCATGATTAACCCTCAAGCGTGTTTTTTTTCACAACTAAAGCGACGGCAGTCTGCTAATTACAATTAATTCAAAAAAATTAGTGGTGGGTGGGTGGGTAAATTAAATTCACAACCAAGGTCAAAATTTCCTTGATTGTGAATTTGTTGGGTCTGCTTCCCAGAGCGTCCTGATTCGGACGGTGGCGACAATCATTACCCTGAAATGAAGGAGAAGGGGAAGGGGAAGGGGAAGGATAATTTTTTTAGTAATAACGGGATTTTACTAAAGTTTTTCTACCCTTGTCCCAAGTTTTTCTACCCTTTCCGTTCCTTCCCCTTCCCCTTCCCCCTCCCCTTATTAAATGAATCGCGATTCGTGGAAAAGGCCTCGATAGAGGCAAAAAAATGCTCTGCTTTTTCAGCAGAGCTTTCTAATCAAACTTTAGCAATTATTCGTCGTCTTCCTCAAATTCTTCGTCTTCGTCTAAACTAAAATCATCCTCCTCATCGTCATCATCCTCATCCTCGTCCTCATCGCTTTCCTCGTCTTCGTCATCCTCATCAATTTCATCGAGTATGTCATCAATTTCATCATCTTCATCATCGAGTTCGTCGTCCTCATCGAGTTCTTCAGTATCTTCTTCTGAGGATTTAGCTAACTCGTTGCGACGCTTTAAGCTTTGAGCATTGAACTCCATTAAATCGGCAATGGCAGCTTGCGGGTTGTCAGCAATTGTATCGTAAAGTTGGCTCATCGCTAAGGCAACAACTTCGACACCATACTTGAGTTCCTCGGGTCGGCCAACTAGCTTGGGAAACACAGTATTGTTCCACTCTTGCCAGTCGAACTTTTTACCATTGCCATTACCGTTGCGCTTATTCAACTGAGCTTGAATATCCAATCCCAGTTTTTCGCGAATTGCGTGGCCCACCTTTGTCGAAATACGGCTATCGCGACGCTGAATTGTCACGCCGTACTTCTTATGAATTGTATTGCGAATCTGTTTGACTAGCTCGCCAGCAAGTTGCTCGGAGCTGAGGTTAGGTTGAGGTTTTGATTTGGCTCCATTGTTACTGCCGACAGTTTGACTGTTCTGTTTTTCAGGTGGCTTAGATTTAGCAGGCACTGGTGACTGAGAGCGAGTGGGAGTGGCGGCGGTTTGCTTTTTACTTGTGACCATGATTGACAATTTAACTTGCATAACATCAATTTATTAGTGCCGTTAGGCACAATTACCCCCTCCAATTGAGGGGGAAAAGTTCGCTCATTAGCAGGACGCTAAATTTTAATTATGTTAGTTAAAATTTTATGTTAAACATCCTCTATTTAGATGTATAAATTCATGAAATATTTCACGATTTTGTCTAATTTAAGAGTCCCTCCAACTCCAATATTTGCCCTAGAATATTACAGTGCAGATCGCCAAAAAATCTTGTCATCATTTCATCAGTACGCCAGTGAGTGTTGTTTACCTGTTTATTATTGGAATCCTGGCTATGCAACTCTTCAACAGGTGCGGTGTTTGGATAAAAATCTCCCAATTTTAGGTTGTCATTCAGATATGACAAGCGTTTCAGATATTTCGGAGATGTATAATAGTGAATGCGTCTTATGTAAAACTGAGCTATCTGTCGGGAGTGATGTGCTGCAATTTCTGCTGGAAAATGACTGTCCCGGTATCTTTTTGTTAGAAGATATTTTGGAATCAGACAGTACCGAACAGCCTCTTGTCCGCCGTTATTCTCAATTGGCTAACGCATTCTTTGAGCTGAAAGGGCGTTGGGCCAACCAATATTGGGTACTGCTGGGTGAGTACATCCAACTGCCATCAAAGCTAAGTCCATTAATTCCTCTACTCAAATGTCCGTTACCCGATCGTTTTGAAGTCGAAGTTCTTGTAGATAATTTTTGCGATCGCAATTGTTCCCTTGATTTTGGTTCAGATGCGGTAGCTGCTAAAAAACGGCTGGCTGTTTCTAGTCTAGGGCTGCCAACTGCTGAAATTGAATTGGTGTTAGATCGATCGCTCTCTGTGACCGCTTCAGTTGTCCAAATCGCACAGTTGGTATTGGAGCATAAAATATCGCAACTTCGAGACCAGGGGTTAGAGTTCATTGCTTCTCCAGACGTGCCTCATGCTGGCGGTTTAGATTTATTAGACGCTTATTTGAGCGAAGTCGTAAAGCTGTCAGAAGCTGATGCCAAGAAATATCACCTCAGACCTCCCAAAGGAATGCTGCTGTGGGGGCCGCCGGGGACGGGCAAAAGTTTGAGTGCGAAGCTAGCTGCTAAGAAGCTAGGTTATGCGCTTTTAGCAGCAAGTTGGGGCAATATTCTAGGTTCCTCTAATCCCGACCGCGCTCTCAACAAAATGCTGGATACAGCCGATAATTTGGGCGGCTGCGTGCTGTTCTTTGACGATTTTGACAAGGGTTTTTCTGGCTGGGAATCAAATGCTGATGGCGGTGTAGCTAGACGGCTGTCGCAGAAATTGCTCACCTGGATGCAGGAACATGAGAGCCCCGTGTTAATGTTAGCTACTGTTAACCGCTTAGAAATGCTGCCGGCTGAACTTATCCGCAGATTTGACGACGGCGGAATCTGGTTTGTGGATTTGCCACACAGCGGCGCTCGCTATGAGATTTTCAATTTGCACTTAGCTAAGTATTTCCCAGAGCAGTTTGGGGAAGGAAAAGAGAATCTTTGGAGCGACAGACAGTGGTATTCGCTACTATCTGATTATGCCGGAGCAACGAGTGCTGAAATTGCGATCGCAGTTAAACGCTGTGCTGAGCGAGCTTATTGTGAAGGGCGACCTGGTAAAATTGAATTGGCCGATCTGCGTTATCAGAGAACTCAGTTTGTGCTATCGTCTGAGCGTTCTTCTGAAGATATCCAGGGGATTCGCAACAAAGCGTCCTTTGCTCGGCCTGCTTCTGGGAGGGATGGGTCTAAATTTGCGGCGGGAGAGCAAGAATTATTCGAGTATCGGCCACCTGCTTACGAGAAAACTTGAGTGCAACTGACTGAATTTTCCTAAACATTGCGCTACACCAAAAGTAACACAATTGAAACTTTATTGTTGGTCTCGCGCTCTCAGTAATGTTTCTGCCCACTGGCTGTCTGCCTCGAACAGCACCTGATCTAGATGCTATAATTCGGGTTATATGTGAATACATACACCGGGGGCTAAGTGTGGAAGAAAGCGAAATTACCCGCCTGGAGCAACAATTATCCGTCGCCGAAGAAACAGGCGATCGCGCTGAAGAGTGCAATGCTTTAAGAAATTTAGTAGTTTGCTTAAATCAGTTCGGGCAATTCCGCGAAGCTGTGGGATATCGCCAGAAATGGTTGAGTGTAGCGCGAGAAATTCAGAATTCTTGGCAAGAAGCGGTAGCCCAATGGTATCTGGGCTACAGCTACAAAGCCCTCGAAATGCAGCCAGAGGCTATTGAAGCTTTGAGTCAGGCTTATCGGTTGTTTAGAAAAATGGGCAACCAGGAAAATTTTGAGCAAGCTTGGACGACGCTTAACCAGTTGGGTGATAGCTATTTGTCTGAAAAGCAGTATGGTAAAGCGCAACAATTATATCAGAATCAAAGAGAAATTTTACAGGAATTTAACGATCAAAAAGTGCTAGGCTGCGTACTGCAAAATCTCGGCAAAGCACAATTCTACCAAGGCAACTATCAAAGCGCGATTGAGCCCCACACCCTGATGCTGGAAATAGCTCGATATCTGGAAGATAAGGAAATGGAAAGTTTGGCGCTAGCGTGGTTGGGGTGCGATCGCTGGCAAGCGGGTCAACTCGATTTTGCCCTACACTACTTTAAACAACGATTAGCCCTCACAAAAACCCTCAATGATACCGCTGCCCAACGGGAAACATTAGGCTGGTTGGTAAATCTTTGTAAAAAGCTGGGTGGTGACGGGGTACTTCCATGTTTTTACATGGCGGAACAAATAGAATTATTTCGGCAATTAGACGACAAAGATAGCGAACGTAGTACCCTTTATGAGTTGGGTAATTGGAATTTCGATCTGAAGCAATATCCAGAAGCTATTAAGAGTTTTTTGTCTGCTATTGCTGTCGCAGAAGACAAGCATATCGAGAAAGCAAATGCTCATTATATGCTTGCTCACTGTCATAGGAATTTAGAACAGGTAGAGGCAATTGAGCATTATCAGACAGCAATAGAACTGTACTTTGAGCAAAATAGCCATAAGGAATGGGCAGCCAAAGCGCTAGACTATTTGAGCGCTATTTACCGAGGTTTGAACGATTATGAGAAGGCTATAGATCAACAGCAGAAGCGGTTAGAGTTAGTGGCAGAATTGGGCGATCGCCTCTCTGAAATAAATGCTCTCTGGACGCTTGGCTGCTTATTCCATGACGATATTCAGCAATATACCGAAGCTATTGACTGTTTTTTTTCATACTTAACACTGGCTAATCATTTGGAACAAGAAGGGGATCGAAAACATCGAGTTGCCAGCTCTCACTATATGCTTGGTTCCAGCTATGAAAAATTAGATCAAATAGACGAAGCAATTAACCACTATCATCAGGCAACAATTCTTTACGCCGAAAATGGCAATGAAGAGTGGACAGAGAATAGTCGCCTTCTGTTACAAAAATTAGAGCAGAAAAAACAGGAAGAACAGCAGAGTTGGAAGAGCTGGGGCGATACGCTTTATGACTTAGGGCGCTATGAAGAGGCGATCGCTACTTACGAAAAACTGCCACAACCACATCTAGAACCTAATTATGTCCTGGCTTGGCAAGCATTAGGCGCTCACCAACTCAATACTGGCGACTACAACGCAGCCTTGACTTCTTTCAAGCGAGTTACTGAACTTGACTGTACACACTCCAGTGTTTGGATTAACCAAGGAATTACACTACATAAGCTAAACAGAGATGAAGAAGCAATTAGCTGTTTTGATTTTGCTATTGAACTCGACTCTAACAATCATAATGCCTGGTGTAATCGGGCTACAGCGTTAATGAATTTAGCTCGATACCCAGAAGCACTTGATTCATCTAAAAAAGCTTTAAACCTCAATTCTAATTGTCCTAAAGGTTGGAATACTCACGGAGCGATATTGGCAAATGGATTTAAACTTTATAGAGAAGCAATGGATGCTTTTAATCGTGTTTTATCTATCAATCCTTCTGATGAAACGGCTTTGAAGAATCGCAATATAGTATTATCTAATCTGGGGTTTAGTCAAGAAGAACTCAATGAAACTGATAATTCTCTTAACTTGGACTTTAACAACCTCCACGATTGGAAAAATCTGGGAAGCCTTCGCAGAAGTCAAGGGCGGGATGCGGATGCACTGATTGCCTATGAACAAGCATTAGTTTTGGATGCTAATGATGCTGAGTTGTGGAGAGAGAAGGGAAGTATATTATGGGATTTAGAACGTTGCCAAGATGCTTTTGAATCTTGGAATAAAGCAATTGAAGAAAATCCTAGTGATTCTCAAACGTATTTGACTTTTGGTAATGCGTTGCTGACTAAAGAATTAAATGAAAATGCAATTTATTATTTCAATCAAGCTCTTTTTTGTTATCAAAATAGTTTGGCTTGGCTAGGTATGTGTAAGGCACTTTCAAATTTAGGATATTACGAGGCAGCAATACAAAACTACAGTGAAGCGAAACAAAATCTTACACTCAAGTATCTTAAAGCAGTTGTTGTTACGGAGCAATATAACAAGGAGTATGGAATTCTAGATTATGGAGAGGGTCTAGCTCACGCTACAGAAGCACGAAAACAAGAAATTCCGATTGATTATTGGCAAAAATCTCATACTTGTTTTCAGGAAGCTTTAGAAAGATTTAACGAGTCGAACTTGCAAGAATGGTATCTGCGGGTTCTACAAGAGTTGCTCTCCGTATGTCGGGAGCTAGGTAAAACAAAAGAGGCGAAATACCGACTATATGAAGGAGTCGATCTATTGGAGCAATTAGTCGAAGAAGCTTCATGCAAGCAGAAAAAAGACCTGTTATCCAAAGAATTTTATAGACTAAAACAATGGGATACAGATGAATTTATTGAGTACAGAACCTTATTTACAGAATTGCTAGATGGAGTAGATGAAGGCTGGGAGCAGCCACAGGTGTTGGAGCATTTGGGCGAACACATAAACGATTCTTACTTCATCCGATGGCTGAATGAGTTTGGCAGGCAACAGCTACAGGGGTGGAGTACTCCTGATTTTGACCAAGGATATCTTATGATTCAACTGGAAGAAATCGGCTGCCGAGAGTTAGGAGAAGTTGCTAAAAAGTATGGTCGGCAAATTATAGAATCAACAATTAAAGAAGCTGAAGAGAGAATAGATCAAACTTATCAAAAATATCAAATATACAACTACAAAGAGGCTCTCGATGAATATTACTATTCTAATAATAAGTGGAGCTTTGATTACAGAATCGTTGAGTCTTGTCGTAAGCCTTATCAGGAAAAGCTACAACATCTTGAAGAAGGGCTGGTATCGCGCTACGCAGATACTCCAGCTCAAGCCGATGACTATCTCGGTTGGTTTAATCTGGGTGAAGAACTTAGAAAGTTAGAATACGACAAAGCAGCTATTATTGCCTTTCATCGCACTCTGCGTCTAACTAAAGGACAGTTCTGGGAAGCATGGGCTAGTTGGGGGTATATTGCTCTAAAAACAGGAGTTGCTGGTGGCGATCCCTCTAGAATTGCTGATATCGGGTTGAAATTTCTTCGGCGCAATGCACCTTTCTATCAAGATGCTAGCGGAATTCTTCAAGAGATAAAAGGTGATTACTACCAAGAAGGTCGGGGGATTTTATATGAAATTAAAGGAGATGACTGCTATCGGTATGAACATATAAAAGGCCCTTCTAGGGGCATAATTCCTTTAATTAATATTGGCTCCCTTCCTCACTATGAATTGTGGCGTGGGTGGTGGGAGGGGGCCTATAAGGCTTATCGAAAAGCTCTGGATTGCTTCACCACGCCTCGACTGCGAGAACGACGGCTTGGCGTACTACAGAAACTTGTTAAAATCTGTCGCTGCCTTGGCAAAAAAGATGAAGTGCAACACTTTGAGCAAGAAGGTTCTGACTTACTAGGATGCTTACTGCAAGAAATGCCATTAGAGACAACCAGGTTAGCTAGAAAGTTTGCCGCTTTTGACCAATATCGGGTAGATTCTTTAGCTGAATCAGAAAAAGTGTGGCAAGCTTTAAAGTTTGCAGAATGGCGAAAAAATATTTGCCTCCACTGGTTAGCTTCTAATCAATGGAGCAACGATAAACCTGATTTAGATGAGCCGGCGATTGTAGATTTTTCAACCAAAGTCGCATCATTATTAGATTCCCAGACCGCGATAATTTACTGGCATATTAGCCCAGCAGCTATTACCATATTTGTACTCAAATACAAGAACATACCAAAAGTTTATGTTCTTAAGAACAAAGAAATCTATGAAGCTTTTACAAATCCTAAGCCTACACAGTTGCCTTGGGGAAGTGAGATAGTAACTTTTCCCACGCCAACAGTTACCGAAGAAGATTTTATTAAAGGGACTTCCGGTGTTTATGACAATCAGTTGGTTAGATTTGAATACTGGATGGAAGAATGGAAAAAAACTTACCGAGACTATCGCTCTGGCAAAAAAAAGGAGCCTGACGAAACTTTATTGGAAGCACAAGATAAAAATCCCACCCCAGCAAGTCATCCCTGGCGAGAAAAAATGCTAGAAGAACTGGATAAACTTGCAGAAATTTTCCATATTAAGGAAATAACAGATGAATATCTAACTGATGTGAAAAGGCTGATTTTAATACCTCACCGAGATTTGCACCTGCTACCTCTAGAATACCTATTTCGAGACAAAGGATTCACGATCTCCCGCCTTCCCAGCATCGATTTAGGACTAAACTTAGAACGGTTACGAGTCACTCCCACATTACCTCCACTTAGCATTGAGCATCCTGATGTCGGCAGTACATTGCGTTTTGCCAAAATAGAATCAATCTTCTTAGCGCACCTATATCAAATTCCCCAGGAAAATCGCATTGCGGATAAAGAGGCAACCAAAAAACGTATTCTGGAAGTCATACGAGTTGCGGCTGATATCCTGCACTTCACTGGTCACGGCGAACACGATACTGACTGCCCCGCTGAATCAGCATTAATTCTTGCAAATGGAGACAAATTAACTCTACGCGATCTCCTAAATTTACCGTTACCAGAGTATTACTTAGTTTGCCTGTCTGCTTGCGAAACTGGACTGACCAGCACAAGCAACCTCATCGATGAATTCGTGGGTTTGGTTAGCGGCTTCCTTGCTGGAAAAACTGCCTACGTCCTCAGTACGCTTTGGAGAGTTGACGAACTTTCTACGGCCTTGCTCGTCATCGACTTTTACCGACGCTTTCAAGCAGGTGTACACCCAGCCCAAGCTTTGGGAGAAGCACAGCAATGGCTTTGTACACTGACTTATCCCAAACTAGCTGAGGAATATGCTACACTAGCCCATCAGATCGACGGATGTTCACCGACTTTTGCTGAATATTTAGAATCTGAAGCGTATGACATCCAGGAAAATACAGATAAAATGGAATTAAGCCAGCCTCCGTTTGCCGATCCTTACTATTGGGCTGGTTTCACAATTACAGGTTTGGTGAAATAATGACTGCTATGCAAGAAGAAGATGCTATTACCCTCCACGCTTTTTCAGAAGCTTTGAGGAAATTCGATTCCTATTTACCAGAGGAAGTAATTATAGAAATTAATCAAGTGGGTCAACAGTTAGCAGCAAACACATCTAACGTAGATCAATTTGCCGGTCTCTACAGGCTCATAGCCACAATAAAGAAAAATCCAGAATATGCTCGCTTCTATAAGCTTTATCGAGACGAGCGCCGCTGCCTGCAACAACCATATAATACTCAGGAACGCGGAAAGGCAATTCAAAATACAAGTTCGCTCCTTCCTTTTGCTCCTTTAGAAAATGTTGCGGGTGATATTAGTTATCTAAACACCTATAAACCTTCTGCTTCACCCGAACGAGCAAATACTAACACGAATAATGCAACTGGGATGAGTGAAACAGAAGTAATAGGACGCGGTATGTGATGAATAAAGTTTTTTACCCTACACTGGATTTATTTGTTTATCAACTCGGAGAAGGGTTGGGGGCTGATAAGCAAAACGTCCAGGGCAATCAAGGGGCTTTTCTGAATAACTTTCCCAGTCCTGAAATCAAGAAAAAAGTTGAGCAGGCGCTTAATAGAAGTGACTTACCCAAGTCAGCCAGGTTTACTTTTTTACTCACAGATCCCAATCATTGCGAAATTCCTAACCAATTTATTAATGACTACTCAGTAGAGCAATTTTATCAGCCTGTAATTTCTAGCGATACTTATGGATTGCTGTTTGACAGCTCAATTATTCCACCTGAACAATGTCAACCAATTGAATCATTTCAAACTCTAAAAAGTTTAGTATCTCATACTCAAGGCAACTTAGGTAAAACCTGGCTACTTTCAGGTTATTATCCCGAAGGAAGCGAACCCAAAAATTTAGCTAAAGAAATATTTAAAATAATCCGCTGCGATTTAACCACTCCTCAAGGGCTTAGCTGGGAATGGGATCAACATTCTACAGGTGACTTTTTAGGAGGAAAATTTTATTGGATACGCTCTCTTTATCCAACAAAAGACAGTTTAACAGAGCGAGCATTTTTAATCATTCTCTATCCCGAAACACAACTAGATAAAAAAATTCCGCATCCCGAAACACAACTAGATGAAGAATTTCAGCAGGTGGCCGGAAATTTTAATCAATATTGGTTAGAATTATTTGGATATCAAAACAAAATTTTTTGGGCACAGGAACAGGCATTATCTTTAAAAAGAGAGTTAGAAACAGGATTTCTCAAAATTCGTAACATTCTCGCCGAAATTAAACTCCTAGCAAACCACAAAAACAAAAATGAAGACGGTCAAATTCAGCAAGTAGAGGACATAGAAGTAGAAAATGTGATAGCTATCAAAGAAATTAAAGCGATTATCAAAAATAGTGCTGGGACGATCGCCGACTATGCAATTAATCTCAGCTATCTAAAAATTCAGTTGACTACGATTGAAACTCAATTGCAAAATCATCGGCTTTTAATTGACCATATTGAAACACAAGGTCAGCCTTTTGGCAAAACAAATTTAGATGGTATAAGAGAATTTAATAAAGTGGTTGAGAACCGTCATATTAAACAGGTAGAACAAGATTACGCGAGTCTCAGACCAGGGTTAGAGGCATTAGAAAACCTGCTTCATCCGATTCAAAGCCTTGTAGACTTAGAGGAAGGAGAGCGCGATCGGCGTCTAGAAAATTGGATTGCGGTTATCGGCATCGGTATGGGAACAGCATCAATAGCCGCTTCTGCTATTGCTAACTTTGTTGAAAAAATCAGACAGCCTCAAACGATTGAAACAATACCTCCTTCAAAATCACCAACCCCTTCAACACCACAGACACTTCCCCTCTCTCCTTGGTCAAATTTTTGGTTTGCCTTCCTCATTAGTATTGCAATAGGATCGGCATTTAGCTTGTTAACTTTGATAAGTTTGCCAATAGTGCGTTCTTGGAGTTCTCTGGGAAAAAAGTTGCAACCTTCAAAAAAAAGCAATATTCAGAAATAATAAAAATAACACGCTATTAAACTTGTGACCCACATTCCACAGTCGGGTTGCGAAAGTCTGAGGTATTTTATGTAGTTGCTTAGACCTAAAAATTAACTTAGCCGAGCGCCTTAGCTATGTTCATTGGTTTAAGAAAATCGTCGTCGTTCAATAAATTAAATAATAACCAGTGCATCTGGTTAATAACAGATGCACTGGTTAGCGATGACTGTGGTGCGGTTTCTCTCTACTTCCCATTTCCCACTCTTTTCCCGTTAATCTTTTACCCTCCCCAACTTTCCATCACCTTAATTTCTACCTCGCAAGGAATCGGAGAGAGAAACTTATTCCCAGCTCTCACCATACATTTTTTAAGAAAGGCTTTAACTGGCCTCACTTTTTCAAGAGGACACTCTATTAAAATTTCATCGTGAACCACACAAATCAGTTTAGCATCCGTGCAGCTTATAGGTGAAAAAATGAGAGCAAGAGCGAGTTTAGTAATGTCAGCGCTCATCCCTTGAATTGGGTTATTTAGCATTTCGTTAAGCAGCGGTTTAGTAGCTTTTGACCATAATCTCCTTCTGCCTAAAACGGTGCGACTTTCTCGAATACCTCGGCTCCATGCGCTCCGAACTTTGGCGTGAAATTGTTTGATACCTGTATAGGATTCAAAGAACTTCTTACGAAAGTACGAAGCTTGTTCCAGCGTTAAAATGACTCCATGCTCTGCTTGAGCCATAAGCTTAAATTTCCTAACTCCCATGCCATAAATTAAACCGAAGTTAATAATTTTGCCGAGTTGTCTATCTTCGATAGTAATTTCAGCTAAAAGTTTTCCCAACACCAAGGAAGCTGTCAAAGAATGCAAATCTTCTCCTTGAGAGTAAGCTTTCACCATCCTAATATCCCCTGACACTTTCGCCATAATTCGCAGTTCAATCTGGCTGTAATCAGCTTTAAGTAAGACGTAACCGGGTGCAGCTTTAAAACACTGCCTGGTTTCTTTATCTCTGGGGATATTTGTTAAATTAGGCTTTCGACAACTAAACCGCCCTGACCTAGCACCAATCTGAAACCAATTAGAATGAATGCGCCCTGTAATTGGGTGAATATGTTCTGGTAAACCCAGAGAAAAAGTGTTGATGCGAGCAAATAAACTGCGATATTCTAAGAGTGCTTGAATAACGGGATACTCGCCCTGCAAAGGAATTAAGTGTTGAGAATTAGTGGAAGTAACAGGAATGCCTTTCTCTTGCAAAGCCGCTAATACTTGTTTCGGAGAACAAGGATTAATTGTATCTGTAAATTCTGGCAGTAGAGAGATTTGTTTATGAGGGTTAGGTCGATGGAGTTGTGAATTAATTTGTCTTAAAAGGGAATCGCGCTTAGTCGCAAGTTTCTTTCCTAAAACACTCCACAGTTCTCTATCTAAAAGCATCCCATTAAGTTCCATAGAAGCCACCGCAGGTAAACAGGCAAATTCTAGTTTCGCAGTCTGCCAAAGTTCTGCTGAATAAAGCTGGCGGTGAAGTACCTCACATAGCGGTAGTAAAATTGCAGCATCAGTAGCAGCATATTGCAGTTGAGTTGGACTCAATTCTCCTGACCAGTCGCTAACCTGCTGTGCTTTATCTAGCTTAACTTTCAGCAATTTATCAGCAACAGCTTCCAGAGACGAAGTGCGCTTGAGTCCGGCTGTCAGCACCCGGTAAGCCAGATAAGTATCAAAAAAAGGCTTGGATGGTGAAAGCCCAGCCCTAGTCAGCATCAGCCAGTCAAACTTGAGGTTATGTCCAACTTTGAGGGCATTTCCGGCTAAGAGGGAGCGCAGGGGGCTGAGATCGGTGGGCGCGATCGCAAAGAGATCGACGATCGCTACTGGCATACCGGGAATAGCAAGCTGTACGAGGCGAACTTTAGCTCGGTATGGGTCAATTCCAAAAGCGGTTTCGCAGTCGAGTCCAAAGCATGAAGCCTGTTGAAATGGTTTAAGAGCTAATTCTAATTCTGAACCACTATTTAACAGTTGATAAGGAGTTTGAACTAGGTTAAGTTTCATTTGAGGGGGAAGGGGAAGGGGAAGGTTAAGAGAAAGGGAGGGAGAAGGGGAGAGGGGGAAAGAGGGAGAGAGGGAGAGGGGGAGAGAGGGAGAGGGGGAGGAAAAACAAGTTATTTAGGGAAGGGAAAATCCAGGTTTTTGTTAGCTTTTATTGAATAAAGAAAAGCGAAAATTTATCCTTCCTTCCCCTTATTTTTTAGCAATTACTAACCACGATTCGACAGTAACAGGTCTTAATGTTCCCCAAAAAGCTTCTAGGGGCAGTTCAATTAGGAAGCGCTGACAACTGAAATCAATCGCCCACCGGGTGCGAGAAATAGATCGAAAGCTCGTCTAATAATTGTTAAGTCCACTCCTCTTTCTAAGGGACTAAATGAAAAAGGAGGATTGGCTACTAATAGTGGATAGAGACGCTGGGGTTCAGCTTTCATAAATTTTTCCAAAATGGCAACCCATCCCCTTTAGGGGTGGGAGGAATTTTCGCGGCTGTCTTCCGCCGTGACTCTTGGCTGGAAAAGAGTAGCTATAGCCATCTTTTCTTTGAACAATCTGGCAATATTTGTGACTAATACCTTGCACCAATTCTGATGCAGAAATATTGAATGAACCTGATGTTCTCACCGCAACACGACCCGCGTATTTGCCAACTTTCTTCCCATCAGTAACAATTGCTTTTACAATATCGCCCGTCTGGAAACCTTTGACAAACTTATTCCGGGGAACGTGCCGAGACGGAAAGCCAAATTTATCAGTTCGGCACATTTGGCGAGTACCGTGTCCAGTCGCTTTAATCAGCAATGGTTGACTTGTTAGAACTTCCAAAGATTCAACTTTTCCAGTACAGGCCGCATCAAGCCAATGAGATTTAGCTAGTCCCAGTCGGGTTCGATTGAACTTAGTCAATCCACCAGACCCAGTTGAAACAGGCAATCCCGTTTCTTTTAGCCGATTAAACAAAGCCCATCGAGTCGAATTGACCGCCGCCGCATCTTTCAGAGGACGCTTTGCTTGCGATAAAACTCGCTTTAAAACATCTGGTTTTTTAGCTAAAAACTTCTCAATGTTCTGAGTACCTTTCTTGAGATTGCACTTCTCACAAGCAAGGCAAAGATTAGAGACGCGGTTAGTGCCGCCTTTAGCTTTGGGGTGAATGTGTTCAACCTGTAAAGGCACATTTTCAGCATCACAATATGCACACTTTCTATCCCATTTCTCCAGTAAATACTCTCGGACTTCATAGCCACATAAAGTACCTTGCTGGTACTCAATTCCAGAAATCTCCGGGTTTTCTATTTGCTGCAAGTCAAAACGTACAAGCTCTTGAACAATTGATCCAATAGGGGCAAATTTGATCAACTTGTTCACCCAAGTCATTATCGTTTCAACTCTGTGTTGGAGACTAGGAACTAACCAACCCTTTGGTCGGGTGCGATTTAGAAACCTGGCTTGACGATAACGAGTATGGCGATTTCTACGTGAGCGCCGTAGTGAGCGGCGAGATTCAAGGCTGGCTTTGATTGCTTGACCCCGATGGGTTAATTCAGCGCCCCACATAACTTTTTCTCCTTGTACCAATGCGATACCAGTTGTTTTACTACCAGGATCTAACTTGAGAGTTAATGGCTCTGGTTTGGTATCCACAACTTTCTTGAGGATTATTGCCATCGGGTAGCGACGAAATATTGCGGCTTTGCCATCAGTTAACAACCGCCTTGCTACCGAGGGATGACAAGGACTTAAAGGTTCTTTGTTGGCATCAATAACTAATACGTAATTTGACATTTCTGCCTCTCCATTTCTGGGTAAAGTTAGCTTCGCCAATGTTTTAAGAGCTTTTTATACTTGCAACACTACTTCAGTGACCTTGAAGTTTTTTAATTGCAAATGACAGAGCAGGGAACTAGCTTCGCATTCACCCGGTGTCTTGACTCTAAAAACGTAGTCAGTTAAGACTTAGGCTGGTCAGCATGGCTTGTTTTGACTCTTGTCTTGTCTTACAAGCCCATCCCCTAAAGGGGTGGGTTACTGACAAAATCTGAGCCAACCAAATTAAATCCTTGCTGAAATAAAATTTGTTGCAGCAAAGGATTAATTTCAATGACATCGACAACGGCTCCAGCAGATTGCAATTTTCTAGCAACAGCGCCTTCTCCGGCTGTCGGATCTAACGCTACAATGCCAGGAGTGACTTGAGCATATTTTAACATTTCTTCTAAAACAAATTCTGATGATGGAAACCACGAATAAGGTGGATTAGTTAATAGTTTCTCGTACAGGTTTTGAGGATGGATAGGTAAAGAATTCATAATGCCAGGATTAGTTAATAGTTTGTTTGCAACCGCAATCGGTAGCAAGCTATTGCTAAAGAAGATTGTTGTTTATAGTTAAACCTATCCCCCTCCATTAGGATCGATCCAGTTGAGCTATCAAATATTGTCGATTGTGGTGATGGCATTCGTTTTATCGTTAACTTAGGCTAGAAGTGTTTTCTAGTTTCATGTATTGTTATGAACCCTCATTACCCAGACGAATCCACATCAAGCTATAACACTTCTGGCTACCAGTCAGAGGGCTATCAATCAGCCGGCTATTCACTACCTCAGAAATCTCAACAAGGTAACTTTGAAGACGGCTATCAAGAAAATGTGTACGACGAGTCTAATCTAGCAGATTGTGCTTGGACGGACACAGCATCTCATCCCAATCCACAGTTAGAACTGGAAATTTAATAGTTGGGAGTGGGAAGGGCAGCTTTATGACACTCATAACATAGGCAACCCAACCTTCCCACTTATAGCAGTTTTCAATTGGGTAGGTACTACTTTTAATTAGCAATTAGCAATTAGCAACTACCCTGTTATCAGGCAACTGAAAACCGCTCTACTTATTGGAATTGCCAATGCTATGAAAGTGCTAAATAATGTTCGCTTTGACCTGAATAAGTTAATTTGGCTCTTAATAAGAGCTACAGCAATTGGGTTAATTTCTGTTGCACTAGCACTGGAATTCCCAGGGATTGCTAATGCTTCTGAGTTAAATTCCTTACCAGTTCGGATCTGGGAAATTCCTGGTAATGACCAACAAAAGTCTGCTACAAGAGTTTTATTGCCTGACTGGAGCCAAATTACTTTTAGCAACTTACCACCAGTTTCTAATTCATCTAGTTGGGGAGGCCGGAGTTGGTCACAAGGCAACACTCCTGACCAAATCTTGCAACTCGGAGACCTCAGCGAAGCTCTCAAACCAGAAATTCTTTCTCTTGAAAGCATTGAACAGTTAGCAACAGGAGGAACAAACCTAGAAAATATCTCTCTAGCAGCATTTCCACTCTTGGGCAGACAAAAGGTAGAGAAGCTCATACAAATTGTGCCGAATTTAAGCTCTTTCAAATTGAAAGAAGTTGCCCCTCTTGCATCTTTAGCTTCTCAAACTTCGCTCATCAATGCGTCTAATGCTGGCGAACTCCCGCTCAGTCAACTTATGTCTAAATTTCCCCAGTTCGCTGAAGCTTCTCTCAACCAAATAGACCTTTCTGGGTTTTATTTAATGGACATTCCCTCTTTGTCAAGTGTCAATTTAGAACAGTTTGAGGGATGGATATCAGAGCGGATTGCTGACATTCCCTTACTCAATCAAGTGCCTTTGAGCAGTTTTCCAATTCCTGTGGTAGAACTGGGTTTAACTGCGATGCGAATTGACATGATCTATGGCACGGCTGAAAGTAAGCGCTCTAATACAATCTCAGGTTCTAACGTAGAAGGATTTGCGGTAGCGTGCGAGAAAGATTGCGCTTACATTGAACTTGATGATTTAGAAAACAGCGGTCGCAAGCTTGCATCAAAACTGGAAGGGAAGCAGTGGATTAGCGGTAAATATCAGGAAGTGCAAGGCGGTTCTGGCTGTTTGGCTGGTTGGGAACCAACGGGTCGGCATCCCTTTGGAGATGCGTTTAAAGTAGTGGTAATGGAGCCATCAGAAACCAGCGATACTGTTGACACGGCTCTGTACTTCAGGTTTAGTTTGCCTTGCGGCAAATCGCCTTACATTATTGGCCCATTTCCGTTCTTGTCCTACCAAACAAATTCCCCTATCTTTGTTGGCAAAGTGGAGGGGGGTGCTTCTAACAGTATTTCTCGCCCTACTGATGCTGTATCCTCACCTAAACTTTCCCAACCAAAAGGCTCAAATCAACAGCCGTCTCAGCTTAAACAAAACCGTCTGCCCACAAAGAAGGCCATTCCCGAATCAAAGGGAGATTGCGTCCAACCTGCCACCTACATTAACAATGTTGATGTGGCTGCTTTATCCGAGGCGATCGCCAATTTGGAAAGTGCAGGTAGTGGTGACTACGAAGCAATCGGTACTGCTACCTGTGCAGATGGCGATCGCAACTGCGGGCGGGCACTAGGTCGCTATCAATTTATGAGCTACCGGGAAGATGTGCAGGAGGCGATCGCTTCTGTACCTGGGGGTGCGGAGTTCCTCAAAAAAGTTAATAGTGGCACTCAGCCTACTTCAGAGGAGCTTTTTCAATACTTTCCCCCAGCGGTTCAAGATCGGGTTTTGCAAAATTCTCTGGCTGAGAGTGTAGTTGGCACGCAGCAGGAAATTGACCCGAAAAGTACGCAGTTATTCAGTGGCGATCGCTTAATTGAACGAGTGGCACAAAAGCACTTTGGCGGTTCTAGCAGTAAGGTGGATGCCAGCTACTCGGATATTTTAGGAGGCTACTCGCTTAAGCAGTACGGAGAAAAAGTCAAAACGCTTTACAACTATAACCGCAACAATAGCAGTTGCATTTCGAGTTCGATCAGCAACCACTCTGGCGGTGAGACATGGACTTGGCGTACTCGTTGGTTGCCAATAGCCGCGACTATCAGCATGGTTTTAGGATCAATAAAGTTCTTTAGGGGAGAATTTTCAGTACGCCCGAAACAATCATTCCTACTACAAGTCATCTTGGGTTTAGCAGTAGCAATAGCGGCAACTACACTCACTCATTGAATTTATTAGTGCCTGAATAGAGGAAAATATGCAAGAGTTGAATGAACAAGTAGTCAAATGCAGTAAACCCCCAGCTTGGTTGAATCGGGCTGGCTATTGGTTTCGCATTGGTTTAACAATTTTTATTGGTTTAGCCATGCTATTGGGAACCGCAGCTTGTAGTGCAAGTAGCGAGACAACTTTTTCTCAATTATCCTGGGAGAAAGCTAGTGGAATTGCTCCCCCAGAAACCTTGATCGAGATTGTACAATCTCATGGCAGTATTTTGGAGCCAAAAGAAGCGATCGCCACTATGCGTGTCCAACAAGTGACGGGTAAGAAAGGTCAACTGAATTTGTACGACTTTAACAATTCCAAGCTGTGTGGCAAGATGGGCTGTCTTTACGTTGGCTACTTAATCCCTAATGATAAAAGTCAGGTTCAACGTGAAGTTTTCACAGCTTACCTTAACCCCAATATTGCACCAAAAACAGCTTTATTTGAAGTTGAAAGAGGCGCACAAGGTGACGTGGAATTGCCCTGTTTACTGGTCAACCAACTCGTGAAAAAAAGCCAACGCAGGCTGAAGTTTTGCTATAATGGGCTTGTCTATCAATTGACATAGAAAAGGGGAATGCGGAGTGCAGAGTATCGCACAGTTTTTGATTACCAACGACGACAGGATAAGAGTTTGAGAAAAATTACCACCAAGAGCCAATTAACCCTTGTAGTCATTTTCCCCAAACTTTCCGAAGTATTGATTGAAGAAAGGAAAGCTAAAATTATCTTTCCTTCCCCTTCCCTCTGTTCTTCAAAACTTAATCAAGGTCAGTTTCTCCATCCACCTCAATTTGAACCTCTGTCGGTTCTTCAAAGTCATCCAATTCCTCTAGTTCTGTATCAAATTCTGACTCAACTTGTGCTATTTTACGAGGTAGCTTGGATTGACTTTTCGCTTGACCTTTACGGTGGTCTGAATTTTTACTTAAAGCAGGCAACACCTGAACTTTAAGGGAGGCTGAACGTTCTGGTTGGTTATCAGTATCAGCCGCTAAAGCTGGTAATTGAGCTTCTCCAGCTTCAAGAAAGCCACCAATGCTATTGTGTAAATTCCAAACCTCTTTTTTCTGCTTCGGCTTACCGAGATATAGTTTAGGCAAATTCGCCTGAGTTGGCTTAGTAATGCTGTAAGTTTTGCAGCAGAACGATTTATTTTTGCCTTCCCCTTCTTTGATAGCTCGGAAGTGAACATTCAAAACTCCTAATGAGCGCCATCTGTCATTTTTGCCACTGTATTCTACCTCAAAGTAATCAGCAAATGCCCTTTCTAAGTTGCGGTAAAACTCTTCTCTAGCACTCTTAAAGCTCCAAAGAGATACATTTTTGAACCGCACTACTATGGGGGATTTGTGCAATGGTAAATTCTGGGAATTTAAGAAAATGAGAGCGTGTTCTGAACAGACCTCCTGCATCTTTTTGTTGAAACTATGGCGGTATTCGTCATACAATCCAACAAATGCACCAGCTAATTCACCATTTTCTTCAATATCCTTGTATCGAATGTACTCTGGCATAAAAGCTAATACCAAAATTTTCACTTTTTGGAGCAGCAATCCAGTCACTTCTTCAGTTAACTCAACTGTTGTTAAGTCTGATTCAGACGGGATGGAGTACCACTCAGCTTTGATGAGTTGGTCAGTAGGAATTAAGATGCCAGCAGGGTTGTCATTGATGACAATACCGTAGGGTAAAGACGGTTTGCGTGCTTGATTGTATCCACTGCCGAATAGTTCTGGGTCAACTTGATATGCTTCAGAAGTTGTGTTTTCTTGAGTAGCTTCCTTTGCACTTTTAGGTGTTGATATTTTAGCCTTTGTTTGGGGTGTGGCGTTATTAGTTCTGACCATTATTTACTTATTTGAGTCGTTATCAACCCTTCATAGGCGATAGCCGTTCTTTTAATGTAGAAGGGGAAGGGGAAGGAAGGAGACAGCAGATTGCAGGTTTGTAGATGACAGCTTAGTAGCAATAAAAGCAATAATAACCTGTTTTTCCGTTCGGTATCTCACGGCCCAGCCTTCCTCTTCCCCTTCCCCCTCCCTCAATAATCTAGTTTTTCCTTCCCCTTCCCCCAATAACTTAGTTTTTCCTTCCCCTTCCCCTTCCCCTTCCCCTTCCCCTTCCCCTTCCTATGAAAAATCTTCAATTGTTTTCTCAAAACCACCCAAAATTAGTGCTTCAAGTACAAACCCAGCCGGCAACTAAACGCCCGCTTATTGGCATAGACTTTAAGGGTTTGATTGGTCAATTTATCAATCCAGAAGGACTTTCAATGCTAGGCTTATTACTAGCTTTATTTGTCTTCTCAAAGATAATTGGAAGTGGCAAAGGAAAAGTTACTTCAGGTCGGTTGTGCGGTACGGCTGAAAAGATGGCAGCGACAGGTCTGGCCCTCAAACAAATGAAAGAAAAAAAACGGCAACCCGTTACTTTATGGAGCGGCACGCCGACTTATTGGTTCAAGAATATAAAGGGATTGAGCGCTCAGTTACAAACGCTATTAGGCGCAAATCCTACTGTTTGGTTTCCTCATGCTGAACGCGGTACTTTAGTAATTGGTGCTCCGGGTTCTGGCAAAACCTTTAGTGTGATTGATCGGATGGTTGAGAGTGCATTTCAGCAAGGTTTTCCTGTGATTATTTACGATAAAAAAGGAGACCAGATGAAGCTGCACGCGCCCCTGGCAGTGCGCTACGGCTATGACGTGCAAGTGTTTGCGCCGGGGGAAGCTTACAGTGGTACTATCAATCCTCTGGATTTTATGAGAGATGCACAAGATGCAGTAATGGCAGCAGAAATTGGGCAAGTTATTGCTCGCAATGCAAGTCCGGGAGAGAGTAAAGGTAATGAGTTTTTTGAGAAAGCAGGGGAGTTAATGGCGAAGGGTTTAGTGCAGTTAGCAAAAGGCAGTCCTTACCCGGATTTGGCTTTTGTTTATGCGATTATTCAGCTTCCCGATTTAGTTAGTCGCATTCACCATGCTGTCCACCGCCCGGAGGGTCATCCTCTCAAAATGGACAGGTGGATTGCCTCTAGTTTTTCACAGTTATTAAGTTCAAAAGATGCTGAAAAAACAGTGGCGGGTATTAAGGCAAGCGCAGAGGCAACTTATTCAAGTTTTATTCAAAAAGATTTGCTGCGGGCATTTATTGGTCACAGTACAATTCCCATTGTTTTGTCGGGCAAAAAGTGCATTATTTTTAAATTAGACGACCAAAGGCGCACTGTAGTGGGGCCGCTATTAGCTGCTGCTATTCACTTATGTGTAGTGTCTAATTTGAGTCGAGTACGTTCTGACCCATTTGTGTACTGTCTCGATGAGTTTCCGTCTCTCAAGTTCGATAGAATGGATCAGTGGGCTAACGAATATCGTTCGGCTGGTGGCGTGCCGATTGTTGGCATTCAATCCCTCAATCAACTCTATAATCTCTATGGGGATAAAAAAGGGGCGGCGATCGCAAGTGCTTTGTCAACTCATGTGTTGTTCAACCCCGGTGATTTTGATACAGCGGAGAAGTATTCTAAGCGGTATGGGGAAGTGGAAGTGCTGGTAAAAAATCGCTCTACAGGTAGCTCGACGGGGCAACAAACAAGCCGTTCTGTCAATTGGAGCGAGCAGTTGCAAAAGAAACCGCTTTTGAGTGCCGATGAGATTCTGAGGTTTCCGCAAGGGAAGTGCGTTATCACTTCACCGGCTTACAGTTCGGATTCAGAAGCTCTGTTTCCCTATTCCTTGAAAATCCCGGTTCGACAACGAGACTTAAAGCAAGCTAAAGAGTCAGAAGCTCTCTGGGACAGTCATATCTGTCCGCAGTTGTCTCAAAGAGCAGCCTTGCTGTCTGTTAACCGATTGACAGGACAATTAATTAATATCGATCAGGAATTGGAAAATCGGATTCGAGCTGCTGAAAAAATGCTGCCTCATCCCAATGACCCCGATGAACCAGTGACAACTGGAGAGGTGGAGGTTAGGAATGTTGCCAATTCTTCTAAATCTCTGGCTGCGGAAGCATTAATTTTTAGCAGTCTTAGGAAGAAACTGCTAAATGCTGAGATTGGGAAAGAAGGGGAGGGGGAAGGGGAGGGGGAAGGGTAGAAAAAGCTGATTATTTGGGGATAATGTACCAATTGCGTAAATCCTGCTTTTATTGAATAAAGAAAAGCGAAAATTTATCCTTCCTTCTCCTTTCCCCTCGCCTTCTCAAAAGTACAAAGAAGTGAGTAGGAAGTAAACCTCTAATCCCCTCCCTTCCCTTTCTCCCCCCTTCCCCTTCCCCTTCCCCCTCCCCCTCTTAAATTATGCAAATAAAAGCTGATATTTTGATTGTAGATGACAGCCGTGACAACATTCACTTACTGTCTAAAGTGCTGGTTGAAAGTGGCTACAAAGTCAGGAAGGTCATTAGTGGAGAGCGAGCGTTAAAAGCAGTGAGCCTCCAGCCTCCCGACTTGATTTTGTTGGACGTAAAAATGCCAGGGATGGATGGCTATGAAGTCTGCCGTCACTTAAAAGCACAAGAGAATACGGCAGAAATTCCGATTATTTTTATTAGTGCTTTGGATGATATTTTTGACAAAGTAAAAGGGTTTGAAACAGGTGGCGCTGACTACATTATTAAACCCTTTGAGCCGATGGAAGTGCTGGTACGAGTGGAAGCTCAGCTAAAAATGAGCCAATTGCAGCAGCAACTTCTTTGTGCTAACAAACAACTGGTTACACAAAATAGCCAACTCGCTCAGGAAATTCAGGAAAGACAACAGGCTGAAATGGGTTTGAAAGTTTTTATGCACGCTGTTTCCCACGACTTGCGAAATCCCATTACAGGAATGTCAATTATTTTGCAATGTTTCCTCAAAGAGCAGTCAGTTGAACCGAAGAAAGTGGTAGGAGAAAATGAAGTTGTTATTGATAAGTCAAGTTTAGAAAGTATCCTGCAAAGCTGTTCGCGCCAAATCAAACTGATTAATTCTCTGATTGAAATGCAGCAGGGTGATATTGTAGGTGTCCCTTTGGAGTTACAGCCAATGGATCTCTACAGTTTGACACGCAGCATTCTCTTAGAGTGGGAATTAATGTTGGCAAAACGCCAAGTTGTCCTCAATTATCAATTTACTCCTGATTTACCTTTAGTTAATGCCGATTCCGCTCAGCTCAGGCGAGTCTTTGAAAATTTGATTGGCAATGCTCTCAAATACAATCCAGTTGGATTTACGTTAACATTAGGTGCATCGCTGGAGCGAGAGGCCTCTTATCTACGCTGCACGGTGAGAGATAATGGGGTGGGAATAAAATCAGAGCATTGTGCTTCATTGTTTGAACTGTACGTGCGAGGTAGTGGTGTTAAGCGTACTGCTGGGGTTGGCTTAGGGCTTTACATCTCGAAGCAAATAGTCGAGGCGCATGGTGGAGAAATTGGTGTAGAGAGTGAGCTAGGTAAGGGTACTACTTTTTGGTTCACTTTGCCAGTGTTTAAACCAGACCACTACGCAGGGCAATAACCGCAGCTTGTACGCGATCGTTAGTCTCCATTTTGTTGAAAATCGCTTTAATGTAACCTTTGATAGTATTAGGGCTTAAGTGCAGTTGATAACCGATATCTTTATTGCTTTTGCCCTCTGCCATTAGTTTTAATACCGTCAATTCTCGCGCGGTAAACAGGGATTCTTCGCAGTTAGTTGTGGGTTTTCTGAGATTTTGAATGACACAAGTGGCAATTTTAGCGTCTAGGTAGGTGCTACCTTCTCGGACAGCATTGATGGCTGTTAATAGCTGTTCTGTGCTAGTGCCTTTAATGCAATAACCCTCTGTTCCACAAGATAAGGAAGCCAATACTTCTGTATCACTGGTGTGTGAAGTTAGCATGAGGATGCGGGTATGGGGTAGCAATGTTTTTATTTGACTGGCAACAGCAATGCCGTCGATATCAGGTAAGCCAATATCCATGAGGATAATATCTGGTTTTAGCTTGGAAGCTACATCTATTGCTGAATTGCCATCTTCTACCTGCCCGACAATAGTAAATTGAGGTTCTGTTGCTAGGAGCCGTGATAGTCCCAATTGCATCATGGGATCGTCTTCGACAATTAGGATGGTTGATGGTTTGGTTGCTTTTACTCCAGCGATCATTTTTTTCTCCAGATTAAAGGTAGGAGGCGAACTTTCTGCCGAAATTTGACAGAAAGCTTTAGCTCGTTCCTAAATTGTTGAACTTGTAAGCTAGTATTGTCCTCATCTGTTGGGAAGATTTTTAATACTGCTAGTCTGTCTTTGGTTTGAGAGTCGTAGGGAGGAGGTACATTAACTATAGTTGAGCTAGTCTCCCTTGAAGTCCACCCTACCCTAATACGGTTCAGTTAATGTTTTTTGGTCATTGCGAGCCAAGCGAAGCGCAGTTGCGAGGGTACGAAGCAAGCCCGAAGCAATCGCACTATCTGTTTTTAACAGGGTTGGGTCTCCATGAGTGTCTTATCTGAATCGTATTGCACCATACCCATCAATAATCGAACTTTGCGATCGCTCTTGCGTGAGTCGATATTGAAGCCAGAAGAAAGCCAGTTGGTGCAGAAGTGCAGGGAAATGGTTAACGGATCGCTCTTTCATTTCCCTATAAATAAAAGAGTGAGAAAAATCAACGACTCCACCTTCAATTGAACTTACCAGTTATACCCTGGTGGAACGTCGTTGGGCGGATTAGGATTAGAAACTGGTGGCACAGAAGTTGGTGGCACAGAAGTTGGTGGTACAGAAATTGGTGGTACAGAAATTGGTGGAGTAGGAGTTGGCGCTACAGGAGTTGGTGCATTTCCTCCCAACCAAGGAGGAGTGCTATAATTTCTCGGTTGACAATTACCACCATTACAATCTGCTAATACTGGCAATTTGGGAATAGCAGCATTAACACCAATTTGACTGCAACCATACTTAATTTTCATGTAACCATTTTCGCCCCAATCATTACCCCAAGAATTGCGAACAATCCAATAGCCACCTGCATCATCCCAACCAATAATATTAATGGCATGATTAGGTTTGCCGTTACTGCAAGCATTAAAAACTCCCGTACCTTTGTAAGCGTGGAATGCTTCATCTGAATGAACACCAGCCCAGACGACTCCAAAGGCATAGATAGCCTGTTTAATTTTAGTGATATTTGCTGGAGAACCTGAATCGTCATTTAGATCTATGAACTGAAAAGCCTTGATATCAAAAAGATTGCCAGAACCCGGTCTACTAAAGTTTCTACAAGTTGATTCTCGCTTTTCATAGGGATAAGCTTGTTCGCCAACCAAGCCTGATTCATAGCGATAGTCGGAATCTTTATCGCTGATAAATCCGCCACTGCAACTAAAGTTATTACGATTGCAAGAAAGAAGTTGTTGTTCGCTCAAATCAAGGCTGCTGCTAGGCTGTTTATAAAGCGAACTGTAAGCAATTTCTTGAGCGCTGACTGCTGCAAAAGCCCAACAACTACCACAGTTTCCTTGAGTTCTAATTGCAGGAACTACACCCCATTCGCGGGCATCAAAACGATTGGGTAATTGATTTGGATTGGGAATAGGTCGAGGTGGTACGGGTTGAGGCGGTACGGGGGTGGGATTATTTCGGGATGCGTCTTGAATGAGACGAGTTAATATGTCCAGAATATTAATCACATTGGGTCTAAAGTTGGCGGGAATGCGTGTTCCGTTGAGCAGTTCGAGTAATATTCTGAAGGCTTGGCTGTCTCCAACTTCAAAAGTCCAACCTTCCCGTTTTCCCCGTTCTCGCAGTGCGGCTAATTCTGCTGCTACTTGTTGGTCAGATTTGCGGAAGGCTCGTTTTTGTTCGATGGTTTGGGGAGTAACGGGTTGTGGTGGCTGAGGATTTTTTCGCGTTAAAGTAAAAGGCACTTTTGTTCTTCCGTAGCAGAACACATCACCAGTAATTTGATTACCGTCACTACTAATGAGACCGTACAATTGAAAAACTTCCGTGTTACCGTCAGATACTTTAACACTAAATTGGTTGCCAGATATAGTACCAGCTATTCTAGGATTTGGGTTATTATTTGCAACTATTCCTCCCTGTATGTTAATCTGATTTCCCTGTTGCACTATGTTCATCGAACCTTTACCACTACCAAGTTCAAGTGCTGGTCTGCAATTTTCTCCAAAATAATATGTTTCGTATATCCAATCACCGCTAAGATTGACTTGTCCAGCTTGGCTAAGGTTATTTGGGTTAAAATTCGCTTTTTGCTGATCAGATGTATCAACTTTCGAGACAAAGGAATCACGGGGATTTGGTAAAATATTCATGCTTTGAGCAGGGCTTTTGACAGATAAACCTTGTTGCACCTCTCCTGCTGATGTTACTAAATCAGGGCGGATAATATTAGAATTTGAGTCTTGAGAAGACGGGGGTGTTTGTCCATTGCCAGGAATAGGCTGCGTAATTGCAACTACAACAAAACTAGCGATTCCCCAAGTAATAAATCCAATCCGACGCATAATTTACCTCAACTACTTTCAAATTTGTTTGTGCAAGTTAATAAAATATCTCACTCAATATCAAAATAGACTATGTATCAATTACCCACAAATTCAACTAATACAAAACAACTAAGTTAGTAAGAGCGATCGCCTTCAATTGAACTTACCAGACATATCCCGATGGAACGTTGTTTGGCGTATTAGGATTAGGAGCAGGTTGTACAGCTCCTGTAGACCGTTTCATAGTAAAAGGCAAAGTTCCTCTCCCAGTACCTCCTCCCGACATTTGACAAGTAACATTTCCTTGGATAGAATTACCATCACTACTGACAGTACCAATCCAATTAAATACCTCAGATTGAGACTCAAAGCGATCGCCTGACAATCTGCCGTTTCCAATATTTGCTGGTGAAGTTCCTCTCCCCTCAATAACTGTTCCACCATTGGCTGTAAATTGATTACCATTTTGGGTAAATGTAACCGGAAATTTTTTAATATCCTTGCTAACAAAACACTCAGGGCCAAAAGTTCCAGTCTCAAGTTCCCACTGACCGGTCAAATTGTATTGTGCCTGAGAAATTATAACAGGTGTTCTAGGAGAGCGTTCAGCTAATGCGTAAGGACGCATTGAGAAAATAGCTGTTAAAGTGAATGGAACAATTGCCAAAATTTGAATCAGATTCATAATTTACCTCAACTTTTTCCAAATTTGTTTGTGCAAGCCAATTAAAAATTAATTCTGTTTGAAACATTACCCATTCACCAACTCCAATTAGATGAGCTCGGTGGGTTGTTTGTAGTCAAACGGCGCATTATGAAAGGCAAACTAACTTTTTGATCGCAAGTTATGCTTCCAGTAATTTCATTACCATCGTTGCTAATACTGCCGAGCCATTGCAGACGGTATGTTCGGTCTTCAGCCTGAAATTTATTTTCCGATATTATCCCGTTTCCCAACCCTAAAGCTAGAGTCCTAAAAAATCTGAAAATAGAACCACTACCATTGGCTGTAAACTGATTGCCGTTCTGGGTGATATCAACAGTAGATTTTTCAACTTTATTAGAACCAATCAGACATACGACATCAGCAGTAAACCAGCCTGCTTCTAGTTCCCACTGACCGGTCAAATTGTATTGTGCCTGAGAAAGTATAACAGGCATTCTAGGAAATGTTTCAGCTAATGCGTAAGGGCAAATTGAGCAAATAGCTGTGAAAGTGAATGGAACAATTGCCAAATTTTGAATCTGATTCATAATTTACCTCAATTCTTTGCAAATTTGTTTGTGCAAGCTAATTAAATAAGAGCGAAAATCTAGTTATCCGAAGTCTCTAATATTAGGCTAAACCTAATATTTACCTGGCTGGATCTGGTTCTCGTCCAAACCATACTGCTGCATACCCTCTATAGATGCCGACACCCATTGCATTCCATGATTCCCGCCACATACCCTGGTTTAAAATCACTGCATTATGAGCCGAACTACTCTGCCAGAAACCAAGAGCTAGTTCAGGTGATATAGTTCCAGATGAACTACCACTAAGAATCTCGTAACCATTACCAGGATAGGGTGTACCTAGTCGGCGGGGAGCTTCCCACATACAGGGCAGGGTTTCTCGATTATTGGCATCATAGGCACAGTTACTCCAGCCATGAGCACAGTGGAGACCACCGCAGTTATCAGGATTAAAGTTGTACAAGTCACGCACGTGGCTTTGCGCTACATAACTTAGCGATCGCGATAGTGGAATTGGTGGCAATCCATACTGAGCACGATATTGATTTACCAAGTTATATAAACTCATCTCTTGCCTCTCTAAACTGCCACCATTACGTGCAGTAACGGGTTGTCGTGGCTGAGGCGGATTAGAAGGTTGACTTCTGGGCGTGCGATCGGGTGAATTCCTGGTAGCTACTTGACCCGAATTACATTCGGGAGCAGAGCGTAAACTTTCAAGACTACCATCAGAATTTTCTTTATAGAGAAAGGGTACGATACAAACGCCACGCCCATCTACAAGATAGACAAATTTAATGCCATTATTATAATGGCTCGGATCTTTCTTAAGCCAATATTGACGACCACAAGCAGCAGAGTTAATACTCTCTTTACCTCTCCTAAAATCTGTCCATACTTGATAGGGCGATCCATCGTGGCTGGTAGTGACAGTAGTTGGTGAAGTAACAGTCCTTGAGTTGCATAAATCTGCTTGTGCTGTTACCCATCCGTCGCTGAGATTGATTTGTCCAGGTTGGCTGATATTATTAGAATCTGAGTCTTGAGAAGACGGGGGTGTTTGTCCATTGCCAGCAAAAGACTGCGTAATTGCAGCTACAACAAAACTAGCAATTCCCCAAGCAATAAATCCAATTCGACGCATAATTTACCTCACTTCAGGATTTAAACTTAAACTAATGGTTCACGATTCAGTTTCTTCTAGGGAGGCGATCGCACTCCATTACCTTTAGGTATTGCTGTTTTTCCGAGAGAGTAGGTCAGCGCGATCGCCTTTGTAAAAAACTTGATTTTCTTCATATTTGACATATCTAAAAAATTGCTGATTTGCAAATTAACCAAAGAAAACACAAATAATTTGCGCCTTTTATTCATTTACCAATTCCATCCCGGCTGAGGTTCGCTTGGACGCGGCGGCGGGTTGGAAGGATAGACAGATTCAGGAGTTCTCGTATTTCTTGGTTGAGGACTATTGTTAACATGAGACGACAATAATCTCACCCAACTATTGAACTTTTGAGCATATTCATCTCCACATCTAACCGCCCTTGATTTTGGCAAAATATTTCGCTGAACCAAGTAAGAATATTTCCCAGGATTTTTGCCATAAATTGAGCAGATTAAATTAAAAAATCTCTGTTTATCTAAAGAATGCTCGTCCCAGAAAGGGATGTCTTCCGCTTTCATTCTTTGATCTCCTTCTAAAGCGAAAGAAATTGCTGCATTTAAAACAGCGCTTTCAGACGTTTCGTTTTTCATTTCTAGCAAGATAACTGTAGCAAGATCGTCAACAGCATCTTCTTCTTTTCCTGTTATGGGTAGATTTAATAAATGAACTAAAGCGTGTCCCGTCTCATGTAACATTACAAATAACGTAACTTGTCCAACCTGCTTAAAAATTGTTTCTCTCGGTGTATTGGGTTTATTTTCATAGAAGAGTTTAACAAAATTAACCGTCAAATCCATACAAATTTCTATTTCCCGTTTAGCAGGCTTATAATAAGCATTTGCTTGACCGCATTCGGAAAAAATAATCGGTACATTAACAGGAAGAGACAAATTGAAACTATTTAAGAATTCTGCAAAATGCTCTGCCCCTCCTGAATTTTTAAGTCCGACTTGAAAATCTCGGTAAAATTCACTTCTTACGGGGCCATAAGCGATGTAAAATTTTCCCACACTTTGCTGCGCGATCGCATTTGGGGGAGGTTGAGCGGCTGTAGCGCGATCGCTATTAACCCAGTGGCAAGTTAGAGAATTAACGCTGAGAGTACCGCAAAGTAAAAATGCGATCGCAATGCGCCAAAATGAACTCAACGTAACTATTAGAAAGCTGAGTATCGCACAGAATATAAATCGAAATAGACGCTGCATAAGTTACCCACAAAGTAAAATAATAAGGGAAACAAAGTTAGTTAGTAAGATCGATCGCCTTCAATTTAATTCACCAGCTATATCCCGGCGTAGAGTTGTTTTGCGGATTAGAATTGGGAGCAGGTGAGATAGGCGTAGGAGAGGAATTATTCGGGACTAATTCAGAAGAACAGGGTTGACTTCCGGCTCCATCTACTTGAACTTCTGCTGTTCGCTGCAACCTCATGTTTCTATTAGAATTTCGACCAGTCTTATCTTTCTCTGTTAAATCAATGATATTTCCATCTGTGCTAAAAGTTCCTATGTATGAGTAATGGAAATCAGTGCTACTGCCTGGATTATTAAATTTACATTCAAACTGAAATTGATTGCCTGACAGAGTAGCTTGCTGTGTATAGTCACCCGTAGGATAAGATAAAAGAAGATTTAACACATTACCATTTTGAACGATCTCCATCCTTTGGCTACCACGTTTTTGTCCTAACTCTAGCCAGTGACCTGTTAAGGATAATTGAGCCAGAGTTGTTACTGATAAACTTTGTTGCAACAAGGTGGTTGCTGTTATTGCGATCGGGATAGCGATCGCGCTTAAGAAACACTTTTGATTTTTCATGGTTTACCTCTGAATAGAATAACTAATTGACAGATTTGGAAAGGCGATCGCCTGTTTTTTGACAAAGCCTGTAGGGGCGGGTTTATCGAGATTATTCGTGGGTATCAAATATTTCGGCGAACCCGCCCCTACATTGATTCAAATGATAAAAACGATTCGCCAAAACTTAATTCGATTCATAAATTACCTCACCAATACACATCACTAACTACTGAACCACCGTGACTAAAGTCCCTACCTTTATCTGAGAAAATAATTCCTCAACATCCTGGTTGTGCATCCGCAAGCAACCGTGAGTAACAGCTTTCCCGACAGATTCAGGCTCATTTGTCCCGTGAAAACCGAACCAAATCCAACCCTGAGTCCAAAATCCAATCCAATAATGCCCTAGTGGATTTTCTGGATCGCCGGGAATAATCACATCATCAGTTATCGGATTTATCCAGGTTGGGTTCTCCACCTTTTGAGTGACGCGAAAAGTTCCTGTTGGCGTTTCCCATCCAGGTTTACCAATGGCAACTTGATAAGTTTTTACCTCAGTTAATCTCCGATATACTGTCGCTTGGCGGCGGCTGAGGCTAACTTCTAAACGAATTTCCTCAGCATTGATATTATCACGGAGAATAGTCGGCTGACTTTCTATTTCTGCTGACAAGCTTGGCGGACACATGAGAAACAAGCTGCCAAGAATTCCTCCTAAAGCTAGCCCTTTTGAAAGTTTGCAAAAAAGTTGAGACATTATGTGCATTCCCCTACCAACCTCCTCGAATTCCTGGCACTGAGGTATCTACTTCGTCTGGTGGTAGAGTGGAAATAATCCTAGAAACAGGAGTATTAGCTGGGACACCAGGTTGTAAATTCAGGATAAATTCGCCATCTACTGAGCTTGTATTTGCAGATTTACCGAAGACATACCAAACTCCTCTGGCTGTAAATTTTCCCTGAATTTGATTGCCTTGTTTGATTAATGTTCCCTGACTTTGAACCCCTGCTTTTATGCCACCAGTTGTTAATCGTGAATATTGACTGCCATAAATTTTCTTCGTAGTTGGATCGTACCCCCTCGATTGTGTTCCCGTAACGGTAAAGGGAATCGGAGTACCATCTGTCAAAGGTGCATTTAGAGATATTTCTACTTGTCTGGCTTCAATTTCTAGCAGGATTTTACCAGTAGAAGGATTGTAAGCGCCGCTGACTTGACTGACGCTGGTTCCAACGGGAACAACTGCTGGATATTGACTATTTGTAATTCTGCCTGAACCCCTGGTAATGGAAATGTTATTTGGATTTACGGCATTACCGCTGTCTGGAATTGAGGTATTAGGATTGTTGAAAATATCGTTCTCCGGTGAGACTGGTACTGCATTATTAGGGAAATTTTCAATATTTTGAGCAAGAGTTGTTACTGATAAACTTTGTTGCAACAAGGCTGCTGCTGTTATCGCGATTGGGATAGCGATCGCGCTTAAAAAACACTTTTGATTTTTCATGGTTTACCTCAGAATAGAATAGCTAATTGACAGATTGGGAAAGGCGATCGCCTGTTTTTTAGGAAAGCCTGTAGGGGCGGGTTCGCGATAATATTTGACACCCATCGACAAATTATCTAAACCCGCCCCTACCCATCGACAAATAAACAACTAATTGAATTTATTGGTGAAACAGGGATAGTTGTTTGGGGATTATTCGCTGGGTGGGGGCGGGTTATCTAGATTATTCGCGCGTGTCAAATATTTCGGCGAACCCGCCCCTACAGAATATAAATGTGAGGAAAATATCAGGCGATCGCTCTTTGTTAAAGTCAATTTTGAGAAGCGATCGCCATCGCTCCTATTCACGAAAACCACAGAGGGGATTTACGATCCCTGTCCCCCGATAATTCTTCGTGAAACACTCGCAAGATCGCCAGTATAATTGGTCAACAATGCAACGTTTAAGTCAAAAGAAGAACCGCCATTAGTGCTGACAAAAACTCCTATACTATTGCTAGTATTACGAGAAACTAAAACACGAGACCCTTCCAGATCGCCCGACAGTTCAATGAAATCAGAAGCAGGATCGAAGTCGGGGATAATAGCTAATCCATCGCTAACAAAGGAAAAAGTATCGCTTCCTGAACCACCTACAAACGTATCAATGCCATCAGTCCCGATAAAATAATCATCGCCTTTACCACCGATCAGTATGTCATTGCCGAAACCATCGACCAATATGTCATTGCCACTACCGCCGTAAGCGTAGATGACGCTACCATCATTGCTCTCGCTGCCAAGAAGTACGTCATCGCCTTTGCCAGCATACAAAGTATAAGTACCACTACCTCCCCGCAAGGTATCGCTGCCAGCAGTTCCGAAAAGAGTCTTACCATCACTTCCAGTATTTGAAGGTGGTGCAATAGGAACGGGTGGAGGTGTTGGAGTTGGTACAGGAGTTGTGGGTGGAGCAGATGCTTCTTTGTATTGATCCGCAAAATCAATGACCGCCATTGTTCCATACTGAGCGTGGGGACCAACACTTACTCCAGCGAATCGGTAAGAAGGTTTCAGGATGTTTTCTCTGTGTCCCCGACTCGAAACGCCATCATCAACTAGGAGATCGATTACAATTTCTCGACCGCTACTGGCTCCAAAATCGATATTTTCACCTGCGTAACCTTGTCCGTAGCGATCAACTCTTTGAGTTGGATCGCTACCATCAGTACCTGTATGAGTCACAAGACCTTTAGGTCCTATATCATTGACGTGATCTTTGGCAGCCAAAGACATTCCTCTGGATGGATTTAAAGCAGGTAAAGGAGAGGTCGATCGCAAAACGCGGATCGCTTCATCCAGAGCGGCGACACCTTCATTTGTAAGCCGAGTAACCTGCCCAGGCAATTTAATCGTATTTCCTTGATAATATTGCCTTCTTTGCGCCAATATATCTGCATAGGCGTTAGGATTTGTCCGTGCCAGATTGATTTCATCAACGACACTTTGTTCTACCGAAGATAGATAATTTACTGCCATATTTAACCTCTATTTTTCTCAATGAATCGACTTTTTCCAACAAAGCTTAGAAGAATCATCACCCTATTCAACCACCAAAACATTAGAAAACCCTAGAAGCAGATGCCAAATCTGCAACCAAGACCTCTCACCCGATCGATTGTATTTAAGGTGTTATTGATGTTATCAATCGTATCCCGCTTATCAGGTTTTTCCGACGGAACATAAGCAGCACTTAGCTGAGTAGCAGGGGTATTTTCCACCTGCAAACTCAAATAAACTCCCGCCTGCGGAGCCCCAGTCAAAAAGGTATTAATTGGAATTCCTAAGTTATAACCAGGCAGCCTGAATAAGCTAAGTATTTGCCCTGCTGATTCCTGCGGAACTCCTATCTTTGCTAACTGCTTTCCTAGCTTATCTGGATTTTCTGAGTCTCCTAAACCGTGAATTCCAATTACTCGCCCCGCTGCATCCAATACTGGGCCGCCACTCATGCCACCTCTAGTAATACTGCTGTAAACCATCGAGTAACCTTGTGCGATAGGTGTATCTAAACGCGATGTAATTGCACCTGGAACAAACAGGCGAATTCGTTCCCGAACTTGAGCCGCTGGTGCTGGCCATCCAGATACAAAAACTTGCCCTCCTTCTTTTGCTAAGTCTGAATTAGCGAGCTTAGCTACTGAATAATTTTCATCAGCAGTGAACTGTACAACTGCTAAATCGACTCCGGACAAAACTTTGATTGTCTGATAATCAATTTTGTGGGATTTCTTATCAGCGGTTACTAGCCGATATTCACTCTCAACATCAACGACATGATGGGCTGTGAGGACGGAGTAATTTTTTCCATTTTTAGAAATTATAAACCCGGAACCGTGTACGCCTTCTGTTTTGGTATCGACTATCAAAACGGTGATTTCACGGGAGATGTCACTGATTTCTTCGCCTGTTAATGCCATTGCTGATGATGGTAATGTGATGACGATCGCGGTGGCGATCGCAGTCCCAGCCAGCACAGCCGATAATCCTTCGCAATACTTCATGTTTTTACCTCGAAATAAAGTGAATTAAAACTGAAAAACAGGGAATTGAATCGGGGCGATTGCGGAGGGCTGGGCGGACACGGGGGTACAGCCCCTACGAATCGCTCTTTTTACCACAACCATCCCGGAGGAATTTGTGGTTTAGTAGGGGCAAACCCCCCGTGGTTGCCCTTCTCCTCTCTGCGATCGCCCAAAGTTTCCCTATTGCTCAAAGTGGGAGAATAGCTACGAACATTCCCTGTGGGTTTATTGCCTAATTGCACAAAAGTTTCAATCGGAATTGCCCAACTAGATTGCACCATTAAATCCCGTGGTAAATCTGGCTTAGAACCATCCTTAAATACATAAGGATCGCCCCACAAAGGATAAGCGTGCATTCCATTAATCCCCACAACTTCACCCCTGCTATTTAGCAACGGGCCGCCGCTCATTCCCTTAGAAACTGGATTGCTATAGCCAATTTGATACCCTCCAGCTAATGCTTTCGGACACAAAAAGGAAATGCTCCCAGACAGAAATTCAAACGCTCTTTTCTCAGCAGCATCTTGACCGGGAAACCCGGCAGCAAAGACTTCATCTCCAACAACAACTGACGATGAAGCTAACCGCGCTACTGCATATTCACTGGCACTTTTGAACTGCAATAAAACGAGATCGTTGCCTTCAAAAGACTGATTTCTGAGCAATTCACCCTGATAGATTTTTCCGTCGGGAGTTTGAATGCGGTGGCTTTCGCCAACGGCTAAAACATGGTTGTTAGTCAGGATTGTGTAGGTCTGACCTTGCTTTTTAACCAAGATTCCTGAACCTGCACCGTATCCAGATATCACCTTCACCGCGATCGCCCGTGCCTCATTTTTGACTTGGGCTACAGTCAGCTTTTGACCGCTTTCTCTACTCCCATTTACCTCTAATACTCGCGTTTTGCTGACAGGTAAGGACTGTACAGGCTGTTGAATATACCAACAGCCAATACAGGCGATTAACAAATAGCCAAAACGGAGTTTAAACTCCAGGCTTGACCACTTCATGCTGCACGTCCTCAGTGATTTTTACCAAGCATTACCGCCACCACCGTTGCTGGGCTGAACATTAGGCTGACGGGCAGCAGGAATGTTAGCTGGTTGAGAATTGGGAGCAGAATTAGGAGCAGAACCAGAGGCTTGAACAACAGATGCTTGTTGGAGAAACTGATTAAAATCGACGGTAGCAGAACTACCAGATGAACTGCGATGATCGCGAGTGCTTTCATAAAGAGGAGCACCAGAAGCACCAGAACGGATGTCAAATAACTGCTGGAGTCTCGCAGCAGCATTAGCACCCGGTTTAAGAGTAAATAGCAATTTTTCTGAAGTGCATGGAGGATTACCGTCTCCTACACAAATAGCTGGCTGACCGTTAAGATATCCAGCAGTGAGGGAGTTCAGTTGGCCTCTGTTCTTGAACGATTGGAAGCGACTCGATACTTCTTGGCAGCGCCGTTCTGGACTGTATCCAGCATCGGTAAAATGTTCAGAAGTCCACTTCACGACTTGAACCGTTCCTCGTGGCGTGTTGGCAAAGGTTGTTGGTACGCCGTCGCTACTCATGCCACAAAAGAATGTGGTGCTTTGAGCGTAGCTGGGTTGATTGAAGGTGGCGGCTGTGCCGATCGCGATCGCGCCTATTCCCACAACCGCCATCAGTGATTGCAATTTATTCATGTGGAATTAACCTCTCTGACAAAATTAATTGAGTTGCAACTTTGAGTTATCTTGAGTAATAAGGGCGATCGCACCACTTCCACCAACAGTTTGGCTAACTCATCTGGTGGAAATCAGCCCGATGCCCAACGTAGGCTGTGCCAATAACTTTTCAACTCCTCACAGCAGCGATGCACCTGATAAATCTGCTCTAAAATTATTGGCTCTGAGCTTCTCATCCTTTTTACAATGCCGCTCTAAGATGAGTCACGATCATCTCAGACGGATTAAAACTGATCTTGACTTTTATCCCGAACTGTGTATGAGCCAGCCAACTCTCAGAGCCTCCGAGCAAGGACACCGACAAATTCAGCAAGCTAGGAACGCCAATCAAAAGAAATGGGTAGCAAAAGAAGATAACCTCACTCCTTTAATCGAAGCGAGTCAATGGCTCATTAACCAATATGCCGAGGAAAAAGGTTGGAAGCCCAATGACCCAGGATGGGTGACAAATTTCGAGCAGTTTTTGCGAGTCGAGAAATATCAAGATATCAATGAAATTAAGACAATAATTACACAGTCGCAGCAAGGTTCACTGTTTGAAAGAATTACCCAACTTATAGACGAAGGTACAGCCTTTGCTCGCGGCATTTCTTACCGTACTTGGAGCAATTTTGCCTCTCCTACAAAGTGTGTGGGGATTAACGAGCAAGCTTTTAAAGCCTATTGTCATATTTTAGGCTTAAATTGGCAAAAAATTGCTGAACAACCGCAAAAAAAATCTGCCATTTTTTCCGATATCCGCCAAAACTTACCTGGTAAAAATGGTAGTTTTATCGGTAGAGAACAAGAAATTGAACGGTTGCTAGCCTTTCTCTCTTTTGATAGCGATCACAGCCGAATTAGTATTGAAGGTTGTGGTGGCGTAGGGAAAACATCTCTAGCATTAGAAGCTGCTTATCGCTGCCTAAATGCTAACCCGGAAAATGCCAATGTTCCTACTTTTGAAGCAATTATCTTTACCTCAGCGAAAGCACAGTATTTAACAAAAAAAGGTATCGAAAAACGTCTCTGTCGCGAGCGTACACTAACAGATATCTTCCAAGCAATCGCTCGTACTCTAAACAGTTTTAATATTATTCGTGCCGACTTTAACGAACAGCAAAAACTCATTCGCCACCGTTTAAGTCAGCATCAAACTCTGTTAATTATAGATAATTTGGAAACTCTTGATGAGCAACAAATTGTACTAGATTTTTTGCAGGATTTACCGATCGCAGTAAAAGCGGTGATTACTACCCGCATTCAAACTGATTTTCCTCGGATATTGCTTGATAGTTTACCTTTTAATGAAGGGTTACATCTCATTCAACAACAAGCTGAAGCAAAAGCTCTAACTTTATCAGAAACAGCAGCCTCTGAAATTTACCGCAAAACAAGTGGCATCCCCGCAGCGATCGTTTATGTAGTCGGTCAATTAGCAGCAAACTACAAGCTGGAAATTGTTTTAAATCGATTGCTTTCACCCACAGGTAAAGTCGCTATTTTTTGTTTTGAAGGTTCAATTCAACCGCTTAGAGGAAAATTAGCTTACCAATTATTAATGACGGTGGCATTATTCCCTCATCCCGCTTTAGAAGAGGCAATTATACAAACTGCTATCCCAAACGATCGCGATGGAGAAGCCATTGATGAAGCTCTAGCCAAATTACAGCAACTTTCTTTGATTAAATACCAGGAAAACCGCTATCAAATGATTTCCTTAACTCGCGAATACGTCTTGAATGAATTAAAAATAAACAGTGACTTTGAAGCAGCAGCGCGGGAACGCTGGCTTTCCTGGTATCTAAAATATTCCCAAAAACACGGTGGTCAAGATGGGAAAGAGTGGAACAATTACAATGAACTGAGTGCTGAATGGGAAAATATTCAAGCAGTGATTGATTGGTGTATTAGTCAAGAAAAATACAGTGAGTTCTTAGAATTTTGGCATCAGATAAACGCTTATTCTTACGCTCAGAGTTATAACCGCGATCGCTTAACTTATTGGAGTTACCGCTTAGATTGGACAGAATGGTTAATCGAAGCAGCGAAGAGCCGAGAAGACTGGAAAACTGCTGCCGAAGCAATGTGCGATCGCGCTTGGACTCTCACGATCGTGGGACAGGCAAAACATTTAGAATTAGCAGAAAGTTTACTCAAAGAAACGTGGCAACTTCGCCATTATCAAAGTCACACTTTTCAGGTTGATTTAATAATTAATATTGCCGTTCTCCGAATAGGACAAAAACAGTTTGAAAAAGCGCTTTTATGGCTAAAAAAAGCTTTGGCTTTGGTAAAAATTAATAAGCCACAAGACGAAAAATCAAAACGCCACCACATTCATATTTCTTATTACCAAGGAAAAATCTACTTCCTAAAAGGAGATTATGAACAAGCTAAAATCTACTATCAAGAAACCCTCAAAAAAGCTCAAGATACAGGCTGGCAGCGTAGTATCGCCTTAGCAAAAAATTGGCTAGGAGATATTGCTGTCGAGCAGGAAAATTTTGATGAAGCTAGACTTTTATTAGAGGAAAGCTTGGAAATTGCCCAAGTCAAACAAGATCGGAGTCGGGAAGCTTACTGTAAAGAATCGTTCGCTTTTCTCGTAAAGAAACAGAAGGATTTAACAGCAGCAAACCACTGGGCAAATTTAGCGATTGAAGACTTTACTGCCTTGGGAATGCTGCCGGAAGTTGAAAGAATGACAGTTTTTATTCAAGGTTTATCAGTCAGTAGAGAGCCAATTTGAATTACCCTCTTTCAAAAAAAGCTGGTAAAATCTTGAACAAAATCTGTAGGAGCGTGTTCGCAAGGATATTTGACATCTCACAAATAATCTCAATAAACCCACCCCTACAAGATACGTGACAATGGTAAAAAATGTTAACTCAAAGGTTTAGGAAAAACAGCCAAGACTTCGGCTTTAATATCAACAGTTGGGCGATTTCTCCCTTTCTTCTTGGAATCGGAAGTTTTCAGATTTTCACAACGAGAACCTTTATTTTTTTTCTCCTCAGCTTTCAGCCAGATTTTAGATCGATCTAGTTTGTCACTAGGAGCGATGCCAAAATGCTGCTTGAAAATAGTTTGAGTGTCAGCAAAAGCTGCCTGCCAATTTTGCTCATCCGCCTCACCCCGCAGACTAAAATAAGGGAAATGGTGAACGTAGCGGCCAAATAAAAGTTCACAGTCTTGGTGATACTTGGTGGTATCCAAAATGTGATTGTGCCAAACTGCATCTATTTCCTGTGTGGGGACGAACTGCTGATTGGGATATAGGTAAATGAGTCCCAAAAATGCCATGTAACGCGCGATCGCCCTTACTGTTTTTGCTTTTGTCCAACCCCGACCTTTTTCTGGGTGCATTAGCTTATACGCAATTGGCCCCAAATCTAATGTTCTTAGTTTGTTAAGAAAAACTTGAACTTCTGCACGCACAACTTTCTGCTCAACTGACATAAGTCGAACTCCTCTTCTTACTTTGAACTAAAGGTTGAAGAAGCTCGTTGGCCAACTGCTTCTATAATATGTACTGGATAAGCTCAAAAAATTATTGCAAAATTGCCAAAAATTTTATCGACAGTCATCTCAGAGACAGCAAAAGCCCCAGATGTCTTTACACCAGAACCCTTATGCTGCATACTGAAGAGAACATTTCAGTTTCTGACTTTGTATGACTGAACGGGACGAACAGTTGCGGCGACTCATCCAAGGAGTCCTTGGCCCTGGCGGGGAACGTTCTCAAGACATGGAGCGCTTGTTAGCTAGGATTCCTACAGTGCCAAGAATTATGAAAAGCCCTCATCCAGATTATCTGGAGGCGCTTAACAAGACTTTGGAGTATGTTAGAGTTAATATCAAAGTCTTTATCATTAAGTTTAAAGTCGATATCGATCGCGAACATCCTGAGAACCTCAGAACAAAATTTGTAATTTGGTTTAATGGCTATTTGAGATATCGAATTTTAGACTTATATCGCGCTCAACCTTTGCCACTAAGTCTGGATGCTCCAGGGTTTTCTGAAAAGGTTTCATTCTTAGAGACTCTGCCCGATGTCGGTTTTAATGCACCTTTGCTGGATGGCATAGAATCTTTGATTGAGAAGTCTCAGACTGATCGTACTCAAAGAAAAGCCTTAATATTGGAACTTTACATCGAACAGGATTACTTACAGAAATTAAGTGGCTGTCACCCAAGAAATTGCTTAGCCTGTAACTGCCAAATGCTGTTAAAGGCTATGTACTTAACTAGCCCCGGAAATCTGGTTAGCCTAAAGGAAGGGAAAATTGCTGCTGAAAAAAAGATTAGTGTGCGCTCTTTAGCGAAAAGTTTTGACATTAAGGAACAAACTATTCACACTCATTGGAGGAATAGATGCCGTCCGCTACTCCATGAAATTTTGGCAGATATCGAAAATAATTTAGTAGAATATGAAAGAAAGTTTTTAGGAGAAAAGCTATGACTTCCAGCACTATTTTGCCACCATTCGCAGTATCTTTAGAATTGACAGCGCATCGTTGGGCAGAGCATTTAGCTGCACAGCAGACTTCGCCAGCAAAAGGCAAGCGGGTTTATCTAAATTCCCTGGCTGTTTTTGCTGTCAGCCGTTTTTTAGAATCAATGGGAATTGAGACGGATTTGCAGGCGGGAGATAGTGCAAATCTAGCGCTTTGCGGTTTATTAAATGCTACCGATCTAGTCTTGCCAGGAATGGGTAATATAGAATGCCTACCTGTGTTGCCTGGAGAGCAATTTTTAAATTTAACGGGGGAATTTAGGGAAGATTTAATCGGGTATGTAGCGGTTCAGTTTGCCGAGCGTTTAGACGCAGTGCAATTATTAGGATTTATCAAAAATAATCAGGCAGAAGAATTGTTAGAACAGGTGGCGATCGCAGACCTTTTACCGCTTGATTATTTAATAGAACAATTGAATGAGTTAGAATTTAAAAAGGCAATTGAACAACCGTCAATCTTAAAAGAATTTCCTTTACAAGGCACAATACTAGAGGAATTGAGCCAGAGGTTGCGGAATTTTTGGGAAGAAATGGCTCAAGCAGGGTGGCAAACTGTGGAAGCTATAGAATCGCTGTGGACAGCAGCATCACCAACAAGATTAGGTTTTCGTTCACAAGGTGGCGATCGCCCTCAAAGTAGCGACTCTGAAGCAGCAATTTCCGCATTAATTTTCTTGTTGCAAACTAATTCCGAGGAACTCATCCTTCGCCATACTGTTAACTTATTAGGGGAAATAGGTACTGGCAATTCAGAAGTTATTGCTGCTTTAACTAAATTATTGCACAGTACGGGCGATCCAGAAACTCGTTGGCAAACCGCGATCGCCTTGGGAAAAATTGCTCCCAATCACCCGGAAGCGGCTGTCAGAAAAGCCAAGTTGATTGATTTAGGAATGCAATTAGGAACTGCATCAGTCAGCTTAATTGTAGGATTAATGCCAAAATCTGAGAATGAAGTTGAGGTGTTTATACAAGTGCAGCCAACTGGCGATCGACAAGTTTTACCACCTCACCTTAAACTTACTATCCTCTCCTCAGAAGGAGATACTTTCCTAGAAGTTGAAGCTAGAACAAATTCTCAAGGTATAGGTATCGATGACTGTATCCAGTTGCGCCATAGTTTCCCTATTGGTAGTCGCTTTCGCATCAGGATATCTCTGGAAAATACTAGCGTGACCGAAGATTTTGCGATCTAATTAAGGAAAATATTATTCTGGAAAGGTAGCAATGAGCCGAGTAGCCGTTTTAAAAATAGGAGTGGGAGATTTTAGGAAAGGATTTGATGTTTCGCTGCAATTTTGGTCAGACAATGCGCCTCCCACTGAAGACATTTGTGGCCGATTACCAGAAAAATTAAAAGTTCGGGCTTTTTATGAACTTTGGCACTCAGCTTACCTCACTTTAAAGCCTCTTGTCCCTAATTTAATGCGCTCTAAAAACGATAATTCAGTTTCTGAAATCGGACAAACAACAAACCGCGCTAGTAGTGAGGGAGTGTCAGCTTGTCGTCGATTAGCTCGCAGTTTAGAAGCTGAGATGAAACATTGGCTGAAGTCAGGAGGTACTTGGCAGCCAATTAGGGAAGGACTGCTGAAGGAGTTAAGTAATAAAAAAGGTGAAATTCGGATAATTATCCAAATTAATAATCCCGATCCTGTGCTTTGGAAATTGCCTTGGCACGTTTGGGATTTATTGCAGGATGATGATGGTAGTGATGTGGAAATAGCTTTGAGTTCCTCTGAGTTTAAACGCCCTAAAGTGCTGAATAAACCAGTTATCCGCAAAGGTAAGGTCCGCATTTTAGGGGTTCTTGGCGATAGTACAGGTATTAATGTCCAGACTGATAGAGCAGAGGTTGAGCGTTTGTCTTCTGCTGATGCTACATTTCTCGATCGACCTCAGCCTCAAGATTTCTTGAAGCAGCTTAGAAGCCAAATAGGTTGGGATCTATTTCTCTTTTCTGGGCATAGTGAAATGGTGGCAGAAAGCGCTAGAATTTATATTAATCAAAATAATAGTTTAGAAGTCTTAGATTTCAGAAATTCTCTACGAGAAGCTATTGGTCAAGGATTGAAAATAGCTATTTTTAACTCTTGCGATAGTATGGGGTTAGTACGGGATTTAGCGCAAGCGGGTTTGTATATTCCAGTTGTGATAGTGATGCGGGAAGAAGTGCCTGATGCGATCGCACAAGCTTTTTTGAAGGAGTTTCTTACTGAATATGCTAGCGGTCAGTCATTGCAGACATCTGTGAGGCGATCGCGCCAGCGTCTCGAAGATTGGGAGCAAATTTGGCCTGGGGTGACTTGGCTGCCAGTAATTTGCCAGAATCCGGCAGAAATTCCTCCAACTTGGCAGCAACTAGGGAATGCGAAGAAGGGCGATCGCCTTATTAAGTCGAACTGGGTTAAACTTCGTATTGCATTACTAGCTAGTTTGGCAGCAACTAGCTTTGTAATCGGATTGCGAGAAATAGGGTGGTTAGAGATAGTAGAATTGAAGGCTTTTGACACAATAATGAGGCTGCGACCCCATGAAGGAGAAGACCCGCGACTGGTGTTAATTGAAGCTAATACTGAAGATATTAAGAAATATGGCTTTCCACTACCAGATGGGATTATCGCTCAAGTGTTGAAGAAGATAGAAGCATACCAGCCTCTTGTTATTGGTCTGGATATCTATCGCGATCGCCCCATAGCAAGTGGTAATTCTGAATTAGTAAAACAGTTACAAAACGACCGCCTGATCGTCGTCTGTAAAGTTAAGGATGATAAAGACCCTGGAGTTTTGCCCCCGCCTTCGGTTTCTAATATAGATCGTCAGGGCTTTAGCGATCTAGTCCCTGACTCTGACAATGTTATTCGCCGACACTTATTGCGTTTAAGCCCAGACGTTAATTCTCCTTGTCGCACTAATGATTCTTTTAGTTTGCGAGTGGCACTTGATTACTTACAAGAGCGCTATGGAATTGAGCCTACAGATACTCAATATCCCAAATTAGGTAAGGTTGTATTCAAACCTTTGCAAACCAATCTCGATCGACCTTCTCGTGTAGGTGGCTATCGAACAAGAAATTTGAGGGATTACCAAATTTTGCTGAATTATCGATCCACTTCCATTTTAACATCGCGAATTAGCATTATAGAGGTTTTAAATAATAAATTTGATCCTAATTCTATCAGAGACCGAATCGTTCTTATTGGTGTTACCGACCCAACTAATTCTGAACCTGATATTCACCTTACACCTTACGATAAAATGCCTGGAGTAGTTATTCAAGCGCAAATGGTGAGCCAAATTATTAGTGCAGTTGTGGACGATCGTCACTTGTTAAGTGTTTGGCCACAATGGGGTGAATTTCTCTGGATTTGGGGTTGGTCATTGGTGGGAAGCGTACTAATTTGGAGCCGACGCAAACTTTTGGAGGGGAGCGTGGCACTAACAGTTGCTACGATTACTTTATCGGGAATTTGCTTTATACTTTTATTAATCCAAGGCAGTTGGATACCACTTATTCCCTCGGTATTGGCTTTGATCGTAAGTGGATGGATTATCAGAGTTTACAGAGCATTAATAAGTAGGGAGTTATGACCTCGATAACAAAGAGAATACAACTAGGGCTTTCTTTGGTAATCCTTAGTTTGACTAGCATCTATCCAGAATTAGTGGCACAGTCTGCCACAGGCGAATTATTTAACAATACTTCTATTGCTCAAAATAGAAGAAGAAAACGAGTACGTTTTGTTACGCCTATCATAAAAGCGTCTGGTTCCCGAAGAAGTGGGGCTAGTCGCGGGGATTGTCCAATGGTGGAAAAACCACTCACAGCTTTGATTCCAGACACAAATATAGGGTTAACTATTTCAGAGCGTCCGACTCTTTGGTTTTATATTCCCTATACTGCTGTAAAAAATCGCTCAGCAGAGCTTGTGCTGCTGAATGAAAAGAATAAATTAGTTTATAGCACTGCTTTGCCATTGGCGAAGACATCTGGAATTACCAGAGTTACTATAGCTAAAACATTAGAGATTGGTAAAAAATACAAATGGGTCTTTTCAGTAATTTGTAATCCAGCTAACAGGACTGCGGATAAGTTTGTCAAAGGAGAGGTGAGGCGAGAGTTGCTAAGTTCGGCAGTTCAGAATCAGTTAAAAGAGGTGACTGAGGAACACGATCGCGCCATAATTTACGCTGAAAATGGTTTGTGGTTTGATGCTTTGACAACTCTCGCCAAACTTCGCCTTAAAGCTCCCCAAGATCAAAATTTCATTGAGGAGTGGGCTGATTTACTAGGAGAAATTGGATTAGCTGATATTGCATCAGAAGATTTGGTTTTGTAATCTATATAGGAAAATGAACAGCAATGCGTATAGGGGGAATTTTTATAATTTCACTTGCTACTTTTTCAATAACAATTTTAGGGGTTTTATATTGGTTTTTACCGGAAGCATTTTCCGAATCTCAGATGTTAGTTCAAACATCAAGAGAAGCCAGAAAAGCTGAAGCAGATTTACTGTTTCAGCAAGGTACAAAACAGTTTCGTATTGCTCAATTTGAAGCTGCTTTAAATTTTTTTCAACAAGCCTTAAAAATTTATCAGGAAATTGGCGATCGCTTTGGAGAGGCGCAAGCTCTAGGTAATAGTGCGATTACCTACAAGAAACTCGGCAAATATGCCCGCTCTCTTGAGGATCTGGGAAAAGTTTTAGAAATCATGCGAAGCATTCCCAACCGTGAAGGTGAAGCAATGGCACTGCGCCAATTAGGATTGCTTCACCGTGCTTTAGGCAATTATGAACAATCCCTTAATTTGCTAGAGCAGCAGTTAGAACTTGTGCGTTCGCTTGGGAATCAAAAGTTAGTGTGGGAAGCTTTAAATGATTTAGGATTAGTGTATTTTGATCTCAGTCAGTATGAGAAAGCTGCTGAAGCTTGGGAGGAACAGTTAAGGATTACAAAAAGTCTTGGTAATGACGAAGGTACTCAGTTTGCTTTGAGCAATTTAGGAATGCTTGAAGCCACTCGCCGAAATTATCAAAAAGCTATCGAATACTACGAGCAAGCTTCAGAGATAAGTGTGGCTCGCGGTGGACTAAAGGGTTCAATTGACCCTGGTTTAGGACTTGTTTATCTGGAGATGGGCAATTATGAAAAAGCCATTAAAGCGATGCGACAATATGTAGCGAGCACACAAGCATCTGGCGTTCCTTCGGAGCAGGCAGTAGCTCTTAATAATCTAGGAGCAGCTTTGATGGCAACAGGTAAATTAGTGGAAGCTTCAGAAGTATTACTTTCATCGATAAAACTTCAGGAATCTCTGCGAATAGGATTAGATGATACTAACAAAGTATCTCTTTTTGAAACCCAAGGAAATCCTTACCGCAATTTACAACAAGTTCTGGTTACTTTAAATAAAAGTGATGCAGCTTTGGAAATTGCTGAACGCGGTCGCGCTCGTGCTTTTATTGAGTTATTAGCCAAGAATTTCTATTTACAACCTGGGGTAGAAAATAATATTAACTTTCTGAACATTTACGAGTTAAAACAAATCGCTAAAGAACAAAAAGCTTTTGTCGTTGAATATTCTATTATACCTGAAGATAAAAAACTTTTTATTTGGGTCGTTAAGCCCACAGGGGAGGCAGTCTTTCGCAAAAGTGACCTTAAATCTTTGGTGCAAAACACCACTCTACAAGACTTTATTAAAAACTCCCTTGAACATATTGTTAAAGATATAATTAGTTCAGAATTGCAACAACTTCACCAGCTACTGATTGAACCCATTGCTGACTTACTACCAAATGACCCAGAATCTCATGTGATTTTTGTCCCGCAAGGCCCACTATTTCTCGTTCCCTTCCCCGCTTTGCAAGACTCTGCTGGCAAATACTTAATCGAGAAACACACCATCCGTACCGCACCCTCAATTCAGGTACTCGATCTAACCCGTAAGCAGCGCCAACAATTATCAGGCTCAGCGAAGGACGCGCTAGTGGTTGGTAATCCTCAACCAATGCCGAAGGTTCCCCTATTACTGGGAGGCCCCGCTGAAGAGTTACCCGATCTCCCTGATGCTGGACGAGAAGCGAGTGAAATCGCTAGCTTGTTGAATGCAAAACCTCTAACCGGTGCTAGTGCGACAAAAACAGCCGTCATGTCGCAATTGGGACAAGCCAGAATCATTCATCTGGCAACTCATGGGTTACTAGATGATCTGCGGGGGTTGGGAAGCGCGATCGCACTTGCCCCTTCCGGTAGTGATAGTGGACTGCTCACGGCCGCAGAAATTCTTGACCTAGAGCGAACCCAAGGAAAGTCTCTGAGCGCTGAACTGGTTGTTCTTAGTGCCTGCAATACTGGTTCGGGGCGCATCACTGGCGACGGCGTGATTGGGCTGTCGCGCTCTTTGATTTCAGCAGGTACCCCCAGCATTATTGTCTCCTTGTGGTCAGTCCCCGATGCGCCTACAGGCTTCTTGATGGCAGAGTTCTACCGCCAGTGGAAAAAAAATCCTGCCGATAAAGCCAAGGCGCTACGCTCTGCGATGCTCGTTGCGAAGCAGACACATCCCCTACCAAAAGACTGGGCGGCTTTCACGCTGATTGGTGAGGCAGAATAACGATCAATTCGAGAGAGGTGATCGCGGCTCAGCATTTCATACTATTATCCCTACCGCCATTCACCTTGCAGGATAAAAGGTGCCCAGTAATAAGGCTCTTTCCCCTCTTGCATCATGGACAATTGCGCCTCTCTCAACGCCCGCGCCGCTGGCAAACCATCTTTGAGCATTTTCTCGTAAAATCGGCTCATTAGCTCTAGTGTTCCTTCTTCATCACTCACAGTCCACAAACTCATCATCACCCTTTTTGCACCAGCATACATGAATCCCCTTGTCAACCCCACAATTCCTTCCCCTTTTACATTTTCTCCCTTTCCGGTTTCACAGCCACTCAACACAATTAATTCAGCAGGTAAATTCAAGTTGAAAATAGTCGGTGTGAGCAGATAGCCATTCTGTGATGCACCTCGCTGGTTTACAAGAGATAAAACAATCCCTGAAATCTGACGGTTCTTCCTATTGAAGAAGCCGTGAGTAGCGAAATGCACAATCCGATAGTTACTTAACACAGAATCGGCGAGTTTGTCGAGGTTAGCGTCAAAATCAAATGCCTGCATTTCCTCTGAATCCGCCACCAGAGATAAAATTCTTTCCGCTTCTTTGCGAGTCCCGGTAAGTCGAGTCCAAGTTTCACGTTCACTTTCAGTAACCCTGGTGAGATTGGGGGTTAAAAGAGGCAATGTCGGAGGATTGGAAGATGCCTTGACTCGCTCATCTTGAGCATCAAACACCGGATCGGCGAGCACTGCAACAGCTTTGGGGGCGAGTGCCCGATTTGCTGTAGACTCCCTGATAATAGACAGGGTAGAGGCAGAAGGCAAGCTGACGATTTCGTGTTCTGCGATTAAGAGTTTGGGGCTGGCTGTCGTTGACGACTTCGGCACTGGCAAGGCACTGAATGGAGTATATTGCAGTTCGCCATCGCCTACTATCAGTAGGCGTTTCTGCTGTAATTGTTCAGCAATGGGCGCTAAGATTATTTGGCTCAAGGTAGTAGCTTTTTCCTCCGCATCGGCTGTATCGAACAGACTTGGTGTCGTCAAATAGTTGTAGAATTCCAGCGCTGCGGTTTCGATTTCGGCACGTTTGGGGAGTTCACGAACAGTAACAGATGTGGGGGTAACTGCCCACACATAGCTCCGTTCTTCACCGAGCCAGTAAGATAGGAGGATAGTATCAACATCTACTACCTGTTGAATTTCCTTGAAGTTAAGGCGTTGTGGTTGAGTTAATTCGGCATATTGGGGACTGGCAGTACGAATTTGCGCCTCCACTTGTTGCAGTTGTGTTTCTAGTTCAGAAATTTCTTTTCTAATAGTCTCTGCTTGTTCTTCTGTATGCTGATTTTTGAGTAGTTGGTCTTGATATTGTATTTTTGCAGTGAGTTTCTGTAGAATTTGACGTTCAAGGTCGCGCAGTGCGGGCTCTACGCCTTGCCGAATATCGGCACGCGCTTCATTCAGGAGTTCGATTAAAGAGCGAGCGCGGGCGCGTTCGGAGACTTCAAATGCTGCTATGTCGTGACCGGCGTTGGGGTTCTGTCGATGCAATGCCATTAGGATGTCAATGTTAAGTCCATAAGTAGCTTGCACTGAGGCAAAATAAGAAGTACGCAGATCCGAACTAACGATGTTAGTGCGTAGCTTTTCAATAATTGCGATCGCCGCTTCTATTTGAGTTAGAGCTTGGTTGAGATTACCAAGCGCTGCCTCAACATCTGCTATATTTTTGAGTGCAAAAGCTTCGCCAGGGCGATCGCTTGTTGCTCGTCTTAGAACAAGTGCCTGATTATAATATTCGAGTGCCTTCTGAGGCTCGCCTAAAGACCTGTAAACTGCACCAATATTATTGAGTGAGGAAGCTTCCCCGTAGCGAGCACCTATTGCTTTCCAGATTGAAAGAGCTTGGTTTTGGCGATCGAGCGCTTTCTGATATTCACCCAAATCATCGTAGGCCTTACCTATATTGGTAAGCGTAACAGCTTCCTGGTAACGATTTCCAACAGAGCGATGGAGTGGCAATGCCCTGTTATAGTATTCAATCGCTTTCTGCTGCTCACCTGAAATGTTGTAAATACTGCCAATATTGTTGAGAGTGATCGCTTCTCCTTCCTTATCGCCAACAGTTTCATGGAGAGATAAGGCTTGGTTATAGTAATCTAATGCCTTCTGCGTTTCACCCAAAATCCGGTAAATTTGACCTATATTACTAAGTGCTTTTGCTTCTAACCAACGGTTTTCAATATCACGGGATACCAGCAGCGCTTGAGTAAAAGCATCCAGCGCTTTCTGATACTCACCAATATTTGTATAAGTATTGCCGATATTATTAAGCGTCACACCTTCCCTAGCACGGTTTCCAATGGAGTTTAGTATTGCAAGTGATTGCTTGTAGACCTCAAGAGATTTTTGCATCTCGCCCATGTCTTGGTAGGTTAAAGCAATTTGATTGAGGGAGTAAGCTTCCTGATCTCGCTCTCCTATAGCCCGAAAAATTGAGATGGCTTGATTGTAATAGTTGAGTGCTTGCTCATACTCGCTCAAGTTTTTATAAACATTACCAATATTACCAAGAGCAAACGCTTCACCGCGACGGTCTTTCAACTCCTGCCAAATTTTAAGAGCTTGAGTCAAGCGTTCTAATGCCTTTTGTGTCTCTCGTAGATTAATATATACCACACCGATATTGATCAGCATCCGCCCTTCGCCAGCACGATTTCCTGTAGCTTGGTAAATTAATAATGCTTGATTGTAAAAGCCGATCACTTTTTGATATTCATTTAGCTCTAGGTAAATACTGGCCAGGTTCCCAACTGTATCAGCAATACCTGTAGTGTTTTCTATAGTTTTATAGATTGCAAGTCCTTGATTGAGGTAGTCAATAGCCTTCTGATATTCACCTGAGTTGTAATAGACCAAGCCAACTTTGTTGAGCGTTTTCGCCTCCTCTGCTCTATCCTTCACAGCTTGGTAGAGCGACAATGCTTGGTTATAGTAGTCTAGTGCTTTCTGCCTTTCGCCCAGGTTGCCATAAATCTCACCGATGTTATAAAGCGTTTGCGCTTCGTTTGTGCGCTCTCCAAGCGTTCTCCATAATGTTAGTGCTTGATTGTAATAGTCTAGGGCTTTCTGTTTGTCACCCAGGGAGCTGTAGATATTACCGATGTTATTGAGAGTCGCGCTTTCTTGGTAGCGATCGCCTATTTTTCTCCAGAGTCCTAAAGCCTCTTCATTCTTTTGAATTGCCTGTCGCAGAGATTCTGTTGTCCCTTGCTGGGATAGTTGTAGCGCTTCGTCAAAAGCCCTTTGAGCAGCAGCGCGATCGCTCTCTGATAGGGTGACTTGCTGTTGAGTCAACTTTGCCTGGTTGAAGTAATCTAGCGCCTTTTGCTTTTCACCCAATGATTGGTAGGCTTTACCAATATTGTCTAACGCGACGGCTTGCCAGTGTCGATCGCCCAAAGCTTGCCAAATCAGCAACTCCTGATTGAAGCAGTCCACGGCCTGCTTGTATTCGCCCAATAAGGAGTAAATTAAACCAATGCGACTGAGGGTAGAAGCTTCCCATTGGCGATCGCCCAACTTTTTCAAAAGCCCTAGTGCCTGTTCATACTTCTGAATCGCCTGTCGCAAAGATTCTGCTGTCCCTTCGTTGCGTAGTTCCTCTCCCTCCTGAAAAACTCGTTCAGCAGCAGCGCGATCGTTTTGTGACGGTGTAGCTTCCTGCTGCTGAGCCAGTTTCTCTAGTATGAACTGCGATCGCTCTACTGCAACATCGGCAGTGCCTTCCATTCTTGCAGGGGCGATGCGAGAACCGGCCGGTGCCACTGTTGCTAACAAAGCCAGAGCAATTGTTAACAGAGCTAACACTGGATATTTTATTCGGCAGCGCCGCAACATCTGCCTAGATTGTCTCCAATGCCAAGCCATATTGTTACCTCTGAAGAGAGCTAAAAAAATCATATCCCAACGCATACTCCAGTGCATAATCACTTAATTCTGTCCAGTTTGGCAAAAGAGCGATATTTCCAGCGATTCAGCGCTGAAAACCACTTGCACTATCTCAGGACTAGCTCTATTTCATTGATGGCAATGCGATCGCAGTGATTCAAGATTGTCTCAAAGCCCTACACGAGTGTCAAGGTTCGCCGTTATCGGTCAATCTCTAGTGGTACTTGACCCGAGTGTTATGCCTCTTTCCCCGCTGTTGGGACTTATCCAACACCAGGGTTAGCCTTAGCTTTAGCATAATTGTCAGTTTCCAATCATTGAACGAGTTAAAGCTTAACTTCATCGATTTCATCGAAATTAATAGCAGTTGCTATTGACTCTGGTTTTGCCCCTAAAGCATAACCGAAACTAATAAATTCACTGATTGTTTGAGAATGAATTTTGGTTTGCAACCAATTTTTGGTTTGTCGATGTTGCTTAGTATCCCAGACAAATTTAACTTTTTGTGCTCTTTGAGTTGGATGCAATGCCAAAACAATTAGTTGCAGCTTTTCAGGCTCTATCTTAAAGAATTGAGCAGCTACCCATAACTTTACCCGGTCTTCCCAAGTCATTACAGGATGCCGAATCGCCCACTCAAATAGCTTTGGTCGTCCTTTGACAAAACCAACATTTGCTGGAACTTGTATTACTTTAAATGAAGGGGAAGAGTGTTTTACTATTTCTCCCTGCTTTTTTAGGTGTAGTTTTGCTTGAATTGGAATGTCAACAAACAGTTTTCGCTGCGGTAAAAATAGCGTTGGCGATAATTTTTTAAGTTCGTTAACCCACTGCTGTAACTGCGGATAGTTATTGAGGATGGGTTCGACAGGTAATCCCATTAGAATTTGCTTGACAAGTAGTTGCAAATGTTGTTGGAGATAGTTGGGAACTAAAGATGGTTTTTGTAGTTGGTTAGGCTGGACAGTTTGATTGAGGTTGGACAGAGTAAGAAGATACATTGCGAGCGAGCATAAAAGGCTGAGCAATGGTGGCGATCGCCACAAAAAAAGTCCGAGAGCGCACAATAGGATTAAAAATTTATAGCCACATCTGCTTTACCACCATCAGGAACAGATTGGTCTAGATTTGCTGTGACCCTGCAGGAATTGTTTGACTACCGTCCCTCTGCAAAAGATCCAATTTGACGGCAGGCTGCTCGGTTTCTTCTAAAAACTGTGCCACAGATTTGATGACATCTGTTGCGGTTTTTGGTACGAGAACCAAATCTCCAGATGCCAGCATATCTAGTAGGGCACCGGGTTTTCCCTTGCCTCCGTACAAGTGACC